>NZ_JAUBRK010000062.1:0-50594 GCF_036701825.1 Microcoleus sp. MOSTC5
TGACCTTCAATGAAGATAAATGTCGCATTCGTTCGTTGAATAGCCCCCAGAACTTCGCTTTGGTAAGACGGCTCGCATTTAATGCGGTCAACCAAGAAACAACTCTGCAACGTAGTTTGCGACAAAAAATCAAACGGGCTGCGATGAACAATGACTATATGATGCAGATTCTCAAATGCTTTTGTCAAGCATGATTGAGATGCTCTTACCCTGCTTACTTCTGGGTGAACCCGCATCCGGTGGCGAACCGGTTTCTGTTATTGAGTCCGGTGAGAGTCTGCTGTATTGGGGGGAAATAACCGGACAGTTGATTGGGGCCGAGATTCGCGATCGCACAAAATTTGTATAAGAGTTATCAAACTTTACATCTCAACTTACTTGCTTTTTAAAATTGACCGTGCTAGCTTACTATCTATTAAATACGGTAAACCGACTGAGTTACCGTATTTAGGAGCAATTCCGTAAATCGTTCATTTTTAAATGAGTCAAAAATAGGAGGATTATTAAATGCCTAATGTTGTTGCGATCGCAGGTAGCCCGTCTCATCCATCCCGTTCCTTTGCCGTCCTGGAATACGCCCGCCGCGCTGTCGAGAAAGAGGGACTAAGTACAGCATCTATCAACGTCCGCGATCTCCCGCCAGAGGTATTAATTTACGGACAATTCGCGAACCCAGACTTGAAAGCAGTCAATGATTTAGTAGTAGAAGCCAAGGGCATAATCATCGCCACACCTGTTTACAAAGCAGCCTACACAGGCGTACTCAAAGCTTACTTAGATTTGCTACCGCAGAAGAGTTTAGCTGGTAAAGTTATTCTCCCCATAGCCACCGGAGGTACGTTGGGTCACTTATTAGCAATTAACTACGCGCTCAAACCAGTGTTATCCGAGCTGGGCGCTAGTCATATCTTGGCTGGTGTCTATCTTTTAGACACGCAGATCCAAAGTTATGACGAAACAAGCGTACAACTTGAAGAGGAAACAGAACAAATACTGCGATCGCAATTGCAAGAGTTTGTTGGTGCCCTGCAAACTGGCAAACCCGAATTAGTTGGAAGCCTCTGATCGGAAAGTTACCAACAAACAATATTATTGTTTATGCTCAAAAGACTGGTTTCATTCCTTGCTCAATTATGGCGATCGCACTTTTCCCTAGCAGTGCTATTTCTATTAGGAATCGGCTTGAATTGGGCGATCGCCGCCTGTAACAATACTCCCGCCCCTACCAGCTCTGCAAGCCCCGCCGCTTCCACCACAGCAACTCAAGCTCAGGTAGTCCGCATCGGTCATCAGAAATTAGACCCCTTCACCCTAGTCAAAGCTAGAGGAGGTTTAGAGAAACGCTTGCAGCCTCTAGGTGTATCCGTTGAGTGGAAAGAATTTCAGTCAGGCCCCCCGATGCTGGAAGCACTAAACGTCGGTAGCATCGACATTGCCCGCACCGGAGACGGTCCTCCAGTCTTTGCCCAGGCTGCTAACGCACCTCTGCTTTACATTGGTGGTAGCGCCCCAAAAGACCGCAGTTCAGGTATTTTAGTTCCTGCTAATTCTGCAATTCAAACCCTTGCAGATTTGCGGGGTAAAAAAATAGCTTTTACCAAAGGTTCTAGCGCCAATTACCTATTAGCAAAAGCACTGAAATCTGCAGGAATAAAATGGACTGATATTGAGCCGATAAACCTGACACCAGCGGATGCCAGAGCTGCCTTCCAACAAGGTAAAGTAGATGCTTGGGTGATTTGGGACCCCTTTTATGCAGCAGCTCAAGCGGAAATAGATATTCGTGTTGTTAAAGATAGTAAAGGACTAGCAGCTAACCGCGATTTTTACTTAGCTAATCAGTCATTTGCTCAGCCGAATCTCAAAATCATTGAGGCAATTAGAGAAGAAACTCAAGCAGTAGCGACTTGGGCTGATGCGAATCCCCAAGAAGTAGTCAAGATTCTCGCTCCCATTCTGAAAATTGATGTTTCTATCTTAGATGTAGTAACTCGACGGCGGAGTTATGGATTTGAACCGATCCAAGCTGAGATGGTTGCCGAGCAACAGGAAATTGCGGATACTTTTTTTGAACTCGGCTTAATTCCCAAGCAGCTCAAAGTTGAAGAAGTAGTTTGGAAACCAGGTAATTAAAAATCCCCGCTTGTGGATAAATGTTGGATAAAGCAAAACACCTGATATCTTCTACCTTCCAAATAGCGGGGGTGAAGACGATGCTGGGGAACCGCGCTGGGATTACAGGAAAGGTCAGCCCCATTGGTTGCGTCACGCCCACGCTTCGCATTCACTAGACAGGGGCGCGCCGATTCATTTGGTGCAGCAGACGTTAGGGCATGAATCGGTAGCGACTACTTCCAGGTATCTACACGCACACGCCCAAACGACAGCAACAGCTTGTATCTGCCAGGGTAAAAGGTAACTTTACTTGCATCTTTTTCAACATTATGGGATATTGAATTGAAAAAACTAATTCAAATAGAAACTTATGGCAACTGAGCAACAGCTTCAATCTCTTTTTAATGCCTTGGATGGCGATCAAGATGGCAAAATATCGAGTAATGAGCTTTTTTTAAGTCCTGGGTTAAATGCAGTCATTTTAGCAGAAACAGGTACTAGCCCCGCGGAACTGCTAGCGACGTATCGAGATGAAGAGGGTAATATTACCTTTGAAGACTTGAAACAAGCTGTTAAGAAAGCAGGGAATTTAGAATAAGCGCGATCGCCCAGCCAGCAGCGATTGAAATAAAATCATTTATCTAAGTGGATGAGTGTCTTCCCCTGGTAATAGTTGCAGTAGTTATAGGGCAAAAAGCGATCGCTGACTACCAAGGATAAGAACTTGCTTCTTATCCTTTCATCTGGCAGGGATTTAAGCCCCAGTTGACATTAGAGTTATAATGTCGGCAGTGGAGAACCTTTTTTCTTTGAGCTACCTCCGAAAATCCCCTTGACAACTGGCTTTGAGCCTTAATTTGTCACCAATGGGTGACTGTTTACAAAACTTGCTGGCGCAATTGGGGAAAAACCTTTGCAACTTTGTTCAGGACATAATCGCCGTAAGTGCCGCGAAACTCGTGAACGCTGGCTTTATCCCAACGTTCGTTCTTGTTGTCATCGACGATCGCTCCCTTGATTTCGATCGGGTGGAGTTCAGCATTGAAATTGGGATCGAAGAAGAATGGAAATGAGAGGCGAGCCTGTCCTGACACATTCTTGACTCGATGAGGAGTAGACCGATAAAGTCCACCTGTGAGGCGATCGAGCATATCGCCAATGTTACAAACAAATGAGTTGGCGATCGGGGGAGCATCAATCCAGCCTGATTTTGTCTTCACTTGCAACCCACCTAAATCATCCTGCTTGAGAATCGTGAGCAAACCGTAATCGGTATGCTCTCCCACTCCCCAAGATTGCCCTTGCGGATTGCTTTGTGGTGGATAGTTAAAGATGCGAAATAAAAGCAGGGGATCGGTGGTGTAGCGATCGCGAAAGTAAGAGGCATCTTCGCCCAAACTCAGGGCAATTCCAGCCATTACTGCGTGACCCAGTTGGGTCATAACTGCTAGATACTCCAGCACTGTTTCGCGAAACTGCGGAATATCTGGAAACAGGTTTGCTCCGTGCATGGGAACACCCGATCGAACAGCCGGATGGGTTTGATTCAATTCCGATCCGAAATAAATTCCTTCTTTCAAATCTGGTTTACCATTCGTCAGTTCACCTCCAACCGGAAAGTAGCCGCGCCATGCCCGACCTCCCAGCGCCATCCGAATTTGCATTTTGGTTTCTAAATCTAGAGCAAAAAACTGACGGCTCAGTTGCTCCAAACGGTTTTGCAAGCCTTGGTCTACACCATGCTCAACAATGTAAAAAAAACCTGTGTCCCGGCAAGCTTGTCGGATTTGGTTTGCAACAATATCTAGGGGATTATCCGATACCAGCGAACTAATATCGATAACGGGAATCTGAGAAACATCTACTGTTAATTCAGTTGCCATAGAGATGGATTATAAGTAGTTAAGATTGAACGCTCTTTATAATTTAAATTGTTCATCCACCGGAATTTGATAGCCATTTGCCAGTCGATTGGTAGCGTTTGCGGTTGCCACGATCGCCATCAGTTCCCCAAATATGGCATCATCCATTCCCTTGGCTCGCGCTGCGGCTGTATGAGATGAAATGCAGTATTGGCAACCATTTGTAACGCTGACAGCAATGTAGATTAACTCGCGGGTGAGGGGATCTAGTTCTCCCGGAGCCGTCATCACCTCCTTTACATTCTGCCAGGTACGTTGCAGGGTAGGCGGATGGTTGGCGAGTGCTTTCCAAAAGTTGTTGATGTACTCGGTTTTGCGTGTCGCGCGAATGTCGTCATACACTGCGCGTACTTCAGCATTTGCGTCTTCGTATTCAATCAAATGGCTCATAGTTGCTATAATGGTTAGAACGTGAAAAGCACTAATTCATAGTTGAGAAAACCGCAAAACATTCTGCATTTTTGCGATCGTCGATTACGATGACGCGATCGCTGGAACTTTTGCTCGACCGACTTCAGTTGCGCTGGGGACTTCAATCAATTGCCCTGTTTTCACATCGTAGATAAAGCCATAAATCGGAATGGTTGGTGGCACAAGGGGATGGTTGCGAATTCGTTTGACATCCACAAACACGCTTTCGGCCAAATCTTTGAACGTTAACCAATCGACAAATTCACCTTCCGTCGAACCCGAACCCTGCCCAACATCTCGCCAACCGTTTTCGTCGATTAAAGCGGTTTCCAGGCTGTTTGTCAATAGTTCTCGGATGATGCTGTCGGTAAAGAGTTGCATTCCACAATCCGTATGGTGAATGACGAACCATTCACCAGTTCCCAATAGCTTGTAAGAGATTACGAGCGATCGAATTGCGTCATCGCTTGCCCGTCCTCCAGCATTACGAATGACATGGGCATCCCCTTCTGCCAGCCCAGCATATTTTGCTGGATCGAGGCGAGCGTCCATGCAGGTTAGAATAGCAAAGCGACGACCCGGAGGTAGGGGCAAATTGCCTTTGTCATCAAAGTTGGCAGCATATTCCCGGTTAGCAGACAGCACTTCTTGCAGAACTTGACTCATGCTTGAATTTTCCTCAATTGTTTGGTTGAAGGTTACTGACGCAAAAATGCAGCGATACAAACGTGCTTCCACGGTGGAACGTCGAGCGTTTCCCCAATATTTTAACAATTGCCTCAAAAGGCTTATATCGATTCCGGTTGCACCGAAATCATTGTTGACTGTTGACTGTTGACTGTTGACTGTTGACCCTTGAATGTTGGCTGTTGACTAATGACTAATGACTGTTGACTAATGACTAATGACTTAAGCTGGCTGATAATTGGGATGCCAAGCCAGCCATTTTTCTTCTAACTTCCTGGCGATCGCATCTGCAAATTTACCTAACAAAGCATACATGATAATGCTCAAAACTACAACATCAGTTTGCATGAACTCGCGAGCATTCATTGCCATATAACCGATACCAGAGTCAGCCGCAATTGTTTCTGCAACAATTAGCGTGATCCACATAATCCCCAAAGAAAATCGCACGCCTACCAAAATTGAAGGCAAAGCCCCAGGCAGAATAACTTGCCACAAAAGAGACGTGGCATTCAAGCCATAGACTTTTCCCATTTCAATCAATCCGGCATCGACGCTACGGATGCCATGAAATGTATTGATATACATTGGAAAAAATACACCCAAAGCCACCAAAAATAATCGCGCTTGATCGCCAATTCCAAACCACACAATTACTAGGGGAATTAAGGCAAGGTGGGGAATATTACGGATCATTTGCACAGAAGTATCTAGCAGCTTTTCGGCGATTGGAAAAATACCATTGAGGAAACCTAGGATCAAACCAATACTTCCGCCTATGATGAAACCAACCAGCGCCCGCCAAGAACTAATGCCAATATGGTGAAACAGTTCCCCGGTAATTGCCAATCTAATTCCTGCACTTAAAACACCTGTTGGTGCTGGCAAAATTCTTGTGGAAAGCCAACCCACCTGTACTAACAATTGCCAGCTAACAATCAGCACAATTGGTACAATCCAAGGAATTACCTGCTGAAAATAGTAATTTTTGAACCATTTTTTGTTCATGATGCGCTGGGAGAAACAACTTCTTTTTGTGTGGGAAACTTTTCGTTGGCAACAATTTCGCCAAAAGGACTAAACATTTGTGGTTGATTTACAACCGGTTGGTTTTTTAAAGGCAAGCGGGGGAATAGCAATTCAGCCACTCTATACGCTTCTTCTAAGTGGGGATAACCGGAGAAAATGAAAGTTTCAATTCCCAATTCGGAATATTCCAACATTCGTGCAACAACGGTATCGGGATCTCCCACTAAAGCAGTACCGGCACCGCCTCTTACTAACCCGATTCCTGCCCACAAATTGGGGCTAATTTCCAGAGCTTCGCGACTGCCTGTATGCAGTTCAGTCATACGTCGCTGTCCTTCAGAGTCCATCCTGGCATAAGCTTTTTGGGCGGCTGCGATCGCATCTTCATCGACATATTTAATCAATCGATTTGCGTCCTCCCAAGCTTCACCCTCCGTTTCCCGTACAATGACATGAAGACGAATCCCAAACCGCACAGTTCTACCCTGTTCTGCTGCTAATTTTTTCACAGCTTCAATTTTTTTTGCTACTTGTTGCGGCGGTTCTCCCCAAGTAAGATAAACATCAATATGCTTAGCCGCAATTTGTTGAGCGATTGGCGATGAACCGCCAAACCACAAGGGAGGATGGGGAGTTTGTACAGGTGAAAATAGAACTTTACCACCCTTAATTTGGAGATATTCACCGCTAAAATTGACTTCGTTATCTCGCACGTTAGTGGAGTTACTACCTTCAAGCATTGCTCTCCAAACTGTCAAAAATTCATCCGTCAATTCATAACGTGCGTCGTGACTCAGATGCACTCCATCTCCAGCTAATTCCACCGGATCGCCGCCCGTAACAACATTAATCAGCAAGCGCCCATTAGATAATCTGTCAAGGGTTGCTGCCATCCGCGCTCCTACCCCTGGAGACATTAATCCCGGACGAATTGCTACTAAAAAACGCATTTTTTCTGTTACAGACATTAGCGATGAAGCCACTACCCATGCGTCTTCGCAAGAGCGCCCAGTCGGAAGCAGAGCACCCGTAAATCCTAAATGGTCAACGGCTTGGGCGATTTGCTTTAAGTAGGAAAAACTGCCAGATCTCCCTCCAATTCCTGAAGCTAAATAGCGTCCGTCTCCGTGAGTTGGGATAAACCAAAATAATTCCATTTGCCGTATTCTCCCTGATTACTTATTGTTTAGTTACCTGAGCCACTTCGCTAATTTTGACCTGTTTGGGAAGTAGCTTTAAATCCAAGAAAGTATCAGCAACTTTTTGCTGGTAAGTAATGACTTCATCCGTAATCGGCTGGACACCGTAAGGTCGTCTCCGTGCAACTTCCTCTAAGGTGGGAACGTCAATACCCAGCTCGGGAGACAGCAGCTTTGCTACCTCAGTTGGTTGAGCCGCCGCCCATTCATCTACTTTTTGAAGTTCCTCTAAAATTGCCTTGATCCGGTCAGGATATTGGTCGTTAAAAGGTTTGGCAGCTAGATAGAATTCCCGATTAGCTACAAGCCCTTCTCCATCCTTAAGAACGCGAGCACCTGTAGCTCGTTTCCCTACTGTAAAAAACGGGTCCCAAATCGCCCAAGCATCAACGCTACCTTGTTCAAAAGCTGCCCGTCCATCTGCTGGCGGCAGATAAATAGGCTGAATGTCGCTATATTTCAATCCGGCTGCTGTTAATGCTTCTACCACTAGGTATTGCACATTTGAACCTTTGTTAAATACAACTTTTTTGCCTTTCAACCCAGCCACATCTTGGATGGGAGAATCTTTCGGTACTAAGATAGCTTCGCCTTTAGGATTAGGAGGTTCGTTAGCAACATATACCAATGGTGCGCCAGCGGCCTGTGCGAAAATAGGCGGCGCTTCTCCTGTATGGCCAAAGTCAATACTGCCTGCATTCAAAGCTTCTAGTAATTGAGGGCCAGCGGGAAATTGAAGCCACTGTACAGAAGTGCTTTGGGAAACCAAACGTTTCTCTAAACTTCCCCGTGATTTAAGGATGCTTAGAGTTCCATATTTTTGATAGCCGATCCGAATTACATTGCTTTGTTGTGCGTTAGAACTGGCCACCGATGTGGCAGTAGAAGTTGGGGCCGTAGTTGAATTTGTTTGCTGAGTAGGAGCACAGGCTGAAACTGTCAAACTCAAACTGAAGCCAACTGCAAAAAGCAAAGCAAAGGTTTGGAGCGAACTATGCTTTAGTTTGCTCCAAAAATGCCTCAATCGAGCTGGAAATAGGCTCTCTCTCAATGGGGTTAACACTATCCCTTCCTAAATTTTAAGTATTGAAAACCAAGTAACGCAATAGCCATGTAAAAGCTGAGCTAATCATTATTGACTAGCGTAATACGATAAGCCGACCGATATACCGTAGTTAACTCTAACAAGCTCCTATTATTCCACAGATGGCTTTAAAAATGCAAGCACATTCTGTAGATTTTTCTTAGTATTACTTCTCTAGTTGCTTACTTGATTAATATTCGCGGGCAATATATCAGTTGCACCCGCAGGAGAAAAAGTAGCATCTAGAACTGCTGCTATCTGTATAAAAACCTGACGACCAAACTGTTGAGAACATCCATATCAATCAGGAAGGCATCATGGCCATGAGGAGAGTCCAGCCATTGTAGTTCTGCATTGGGAATCAGGGCTGCCAGTTCTTCCTGCTCAACGGGTGGATATAGGATGTCCGAATTAATAGCGACAATCAGGGCGGGCTGCTGAATACTGCTCAAAACCTTGTGATAATCCCGATCGGGACGGGTTAGATCGTGGCTGTCCATAGCATGGGTCAACGCGATGTAGGTATTGGCATCAAACCGTTCCACCAATTTTTTGCCCTGGTAACGCATATAATCCACGATCGCAAATGACTCAGTAACGCGATCGGACTTAACCTGTCGTCCGAAGCGATCTGAAAAATTAGCCCAGGAACGATAGGTACTCATAGCAATCATGCGGGCCACAGCCAGTCCCCGATCCGGTTGTTGTTTCGCGCTATAGTAACCATTCTGCCAGTTAGGGTCAGTATAAATAGCCTGCCGTTGGGTTTCGCCCAAGCCAATGCACCAGGCCGAGTGGCGACTGGGGGCGGCAATCACCGCGATCGCCCGGACTCGATCGGGATAAAGCAATGCCCACTCCAGCACTTGCATACCACCCAGAGAACCGCCAATCGCTAATTGTAGCGATCGCACGCCCAAGGCTTCCAGTAAAACCCCTTGCAACCGCACCATATCCCGAATCGTAATCCCAGGAAAGGTTGGGCCATAAGCTGCCCCTGTTTTAGGATTGATGGAGGTCGGCCCAGTTGTTCCATAACAACTACCCAGTATATTGCTGCAAATAATAAAACTGCGATCGGGATCTAACGCCCGTCCTGGCCCTAAAAGGGGTTCCCACCAGATATCCAGATCTGCCCAACCAGTTAGAGCATGACAAACCAGCACAGCATTATCTCCAGCCCCATTGAGCTGTCCCCAAGTCCGATAGGCCACCTGAACTCCAATCAAATCTTTACCAGACTCCAGCTCAAAAGCTTCTGGGAGCTGATAAAACTGGCTTTGGGGGGAAATGAAATGCTGATAATTCATCAGAAAAAATGGGTTTGAAACCCCGTCCTTGTAGGGCGGCTTTACATTCAGCGACGCATCTCACAGGATACTTACTATAATTTGAGGCATGACTCAGAAAGCCTTCAAGTATCGTTTTTACCCAACGCCTGAACAGGAAAGCCTGTTGAGGCAAACGCTAGGCTGTACCCGTCTTGTCTATAACCGAGCCTTGGCAGCTAGAACCCAATCTTGGTACGAGGACAAGAAACGGGTTGGGTATTGCGACACTTCGACAATGCTGACTGAATGGAAAAAACTTCTGGAGCTCCAGTTTTTAAATGAGGTAAGCTGCGTTCCCCTCCAACAGGGGTTGAGGCATCTTCAAACAGCCTTTACCCACTTTTTTGCCGGACGCGCGGCTTATCCCAAGTTCAAGAAAAAACGCAACGGGGGCAGCGCAGAATTCACCAAATCGGCTTTTAAGTTTAAAGACGGTCAAGTTTACTTGGCGAAATGTTCCCTTGCGTTGCCCATTCGCTGGAGTCGTCAGCTTCCCAAAGGGTTAAGCCCATCGACCATCACGGTTAAGCTTTCCCCATCGGGAAGATGGACGGTTTCTCTGTTGGTGGATGTCGAGATCGCCCCATTGCCTGAATCCTCCAATAAACTTGGTGTTGATTTGGGTGTTACTAGCTTGGTCGCTTTGAGTACGGGCGAAAAAATTGCCAACCCCCAGGGATTTAAAGCCAAACGCGCCAAGCTCAAGAGAGCGCAAAAAGCCTTGAGTCGCAAACAGAAAGGCTCGAAAAATCGGGAGAAAGCTAGACTCAAAGTGGCCTCCGTGTATCAAGAGATTGCTGATGCCAGAAAAGACTTTCTTCACAAACTGACTACTCGACTGGTGCGCGAAAACCAAACGATCGCGGTTGAGGACTTGGCTGTGAAGAATATGGTTAAAAACCCCAAACTTGCCCTCGCCATTAGCAATTGCGCTTGGGGGGAATTGCTCAGACAACTTGAATACAAGTGCGAATGGTATGGGCGTACCTTGGTCGAGATTGACCGATGGTTTCCCAGTTCCAAGCGATGCTCCAACTGTGGATATGTTGCGGAAAAAATGCCGCTGGGCGTCCGCGAATGGGAGTGTCCGAGTTGTGGAGTTGTGCATGACCGAGACGTAAATGCAAGTGTAAATATTTTGGCGGCGGGACTCGCCGTGTCAGTCTGTGGAGCGACCGTAAGACCCGAACAGAGCAAATCTGTGAAGGCAGGTGCTATGAACCAGAAACCTAAGTCGTGAGTCTTAGGAATCACCGTCCGTTTACGGCGGTGAGGATGTCAACTGCTAAACCCCGGCAAAGGCCTGCTCAAAATCGCCTTTAATATCGTCGATGTGTTCTATTCCTACCGATACCCGAACTAAATCAGGGCTCACACCAGCCGATATCTGTTCCGTGTCTGTGAGTTGCTGGTGGGTTGTAGATGCGGGATGAATGACCAGTGTTTTAGCATCTCCCATATTCGCCAAATGGCTTGCCAGTTTCACCTGGTTGATAAAAGAGCGACCGGCATTGAGCCCCCCCTTGATACCGAAGTTCAGTACACCGCCAAAGCCATGTTGTAAATACTTTTTAGCCCGCTCGTGGTAGGGATGTTCTGGTAATCCCAGGTAGTTTACCCATTCCACCTTGGGATGTTGTTTGAGCCATTGGGCCAGTTCCAGGGCGTTATCTACATGACGTTGTACCCGTAGGGAAAGGGTTTCCAATCCCTGTAAAAACAAAAAGGCATTGAAGGGACTGAGAGTAGGGCCTAAATCCCGCAGTCCTTCGACTCTGGCACGAATAATGAAGGCAATATTGCCCCATGAGCCTTGAGGGCCAAAAACTTCTTGGAAATTGAGGCCGTGATAGCCCGGAGCTGGTTCTGTAAACACAGGAAACTTGCCATTTCCCCAGTCGAACTTGCCGGAATCAACGATGACACCGCCGATTGAGGTGCCATGTCCGCCAATCCATTTAGTTGCAGACTGCACCACGATATCAGCACCGTGTTCGATGGGACGGATGAGATAGCCTGCTGCACCAAACGTATTGTCTACAATCAGGGGAATGCCATTTTCGTGAGCAATATGAGCTAGGGCGGCAAAATCTGGCACGTTAAATTGGGGATTACCGATCGTTTCAACATAAAGTGCCTTGGTGCGATCGTCGATCGCCTGCCGGAAATCCTCTGCCTCATCGCCATCCACAAATTTGACCTGAATGCCCAGCCGAGGAAACGTCACTTTGAACTGGTTGTAGGTGCCCCCGTATAAATAGCTGGTGGAAACAATGTTATCTCCCGCTTGGGCAATATTGGCGATCGCCAAAAGCTGGGCTGCCTGACCGCTAGAGGTTGCCAGGGCCGCAACACCCCCCTCCAGAGCGGCAATTCGCTTTTCAAACACATCTGTTGTCGGATTCATGATCCGGGTGTAGATATTACCAAACTCTTGCAAGGCAAAGAGACGCGCCCCATGATCCGCGTCATTAAAGACATAGGAGGTTGTTTGATAAATAGGCACGGCACGGGCATTGGTTCCAGGAGCAGGTTCTTGCCCGGCATGAACTTGGAGCGTTTCAAAACGATAGGGTTCTGTCATTTGCTATAAAATACTTAAACTTTATCGATTTACCGTATTTTCTGGATTGCAAACAAAATTTTACAGATGCACATCAAGTAAGTCAAGTTCAGAAATCACTTTTTTAAATTAATAGTGTTGGCGGTGGCAATCCTCCTGTGGTTGCTTCAGCTCCCACAAAATGCGATCGCCTAAAGATTGACATTCTTTGGAATCTATGAGATTCTTACAAAATACGGTAAACCTACTGATTCACCGTACTATACAGAGTCTACCTCTGCTGTCAGTTGTGACAGCTACAGGAAGGAAAGCTGTGTAACTAATTCCGCTGCAATTGGATAGATTGTTCTATTTTCTTGATTATGACTGAAGTAACTGTTTCAACACAAACCTCTCTGCGCCCAGTTAGCAAGGCTGGCTTAGAAAACCTGGCAATAACGGCGAAAGCCAACCCAAATACGATCAAGTCATTAAAAGTCAAAACAGTCTGTGAAGGGCAGTTTCGTAACTTGAACTATGTACGAGACTTACCAGAGCACGTCATTGATGAACCACCCGGCTTGCTGGGACAAGATACAGCCCCTAACCCCTCAGAAGCATTACTGGCAGCACTAGGGTCTTGCCTATCTGTGGGAATTCATGCCAATGCGATCGTGCGTGGAATTACTCTGACCAAGCTGGAACTAGAACTAGAAGGCGACATTAACATCACCGGTGTTTGGGGAATCGGCGATTTATCAGAAAAGCGCCTTGGCTTTACAGATATTCGCGTCAAAGTCGATTTAGAAGGCGATGCCAGTCGCGAAGCCTTAGAAGCTCTAGTTGCTCACTCTAATAATTGGTCTCCTGTAGCCAACACACTCCGCAACCCTGTCAATTTAGCAGTATCCCTTGCTTAAACAGGCTTGCTTCGCAGTGGATATATCCTGTAAAAAACTGGGTTTCTGGTCTTAGTCGGCGCGAACCATGAAGAATTCTGGTTCAGAAACCCAGTTTCTAGAAAAGGTTTTTTGCCCTGCGTGCGTAAGTTCTAACTCTTTCACCATTCTTGTAAAGAAGGTTGACCTATGCAGGTTGCTTCAACATTAGTTCCCAACAAAAATTTAGAAGAACCGATCGCCCTTAGCCCTTTGATTGCCGAATTAAAAGCCGCGATCGCTCAAGACCTTGTACCCAAAGTGCAAAGTATCGATCTAGAGGGTGTTTATCCCCGTGATTTTATGCAGCGTGTCGGTGCATTAGGAGGCTTTGGTCAAGCTGTTGCGCCAGAGTTTGGTGGCGCGGGTAACGGTTTAAAAGCAGCTATTCAAGTAATTGAAGCTATCTCTGAAGAATGCTTGTGTACGGGGTTTATGACTTGGTGTCAGATTGCCTGTGCTTGGTATATGCAGTGCAGCGACAATACCTATCTCAAGACAAATTTATTGCCCTGCATAGCAACAGGGCAAGTGCTTGGTGGCACAGGGTTATCAAACCCAATGAAACACTTTGCTGAGATTGAAAAAATTGCCCTCACCGCCGAGCGAAAACCAGATGGTTATGTACTGAATGGTCTATTGCCTTGGGTTTCTAATATTGGTACAGGACAACCCTTTGGCATCGCCGCCAAACTTTCCGAGGGGAATGATTACTTAATGGCGATCGTCTCAGATCGGTTCGCTGGATTATCGCTTCGAGAAAATTCCCACTTTATTGCCTTAGAAGGCAGTGGCACTTTTAGCTGTGTTTTCAAAGAAGTATTTATTCCTGACGAACAGGTTTTAGCAGTACCGTGTGCAGACTATGTACAACGAATTCGTCCGGGTTTTATTCTGACACAAGTTGGGATGGGCTTAGGGTTGATCGCTGATTGTATCAACATGATTGAGGCAACTCATTCTCGTTTAGGTCATGTCAATTGCTTTCTCGACGATCGAGCAGAGGATCTGGCTGCTGAACTAGCGATCGCCCGTCTGAAAACCTACACCCTGGCCGATCGGTTGAGTCAGCCAGATGTAAGCATCACTCCTGATTTGCTCAAAGAGGTAATTCAGTTGCGGATTACTGGGTCTGAACTCTCATTGCGAGCTGCTAATGCTGCCATGCTCCATGTCGGTGCACGCGCCTATTTACAGGGTTCTAAACCAGCAAGACGACTGCGCGAAGCATACTTTGTGGCGATCGTTACACCAGCAATTAAACAACTCAAAAAGATGTTGCATCATCTAGAGCAACCGCTAATGGCTAATGGCTAATGGCTAATGGCTAATGGCTAATTACTAATGGCTAGTTACTGATGGCTAATGGCTAATTACTAATGGCTAATTACTAATGGCTAATTACTAATTGGGGAAAATTTCTTCCGATTTTCCCCATCCCCTGTTCCCCTTTCCTCTAACGGATATGAGCAAGCCTTTTATTGCATCACTAACGAATGAAACTTGGCAAGATCGGGCGACTCCTCTGCTTTCAGTCCAAAATTTGCAGAAGCAGTACAAAACTCGCCAGGGGTATTTGACTGCATTCGATGGTATTGACTTACAGGTTCACTCTGGTGAAGTCGTTTGTTTGCTGGGTGCGAGTGGGTGTGGTAAGTCATCCCTGCTAGCAACGATCGCAGGTTTGCAGACAGCCGATCGCGGTGAAATATACCTGCACGGCATTCCAGTCCGTAAAAGTCATCCTCAAGTAGGCGTTGTGTTTCAAGATCCTTGCCTGTTGCCTTGGCTTACTGTCGCCCAAAATATTGCTTTTGGACTGAGGCTAAAACAGATGCGATCGCTAACAAAGCCAGAACTGCGATCGCGCATTGCAGTCGCGATCGCCCAGGTGGGACTACAGGGGTTTGAGCGCAGTTATCCACATCAGTTGTCGGGGGGGATGGCACAGCGCGTAGCACTAGCAAGAACACTGGCGCGTCGCCCCCAACTGCTGCTACTGGACGAACCCTTCAGCGCCCTAGATGCAATTACTCGGTTGGATATGCAAGCTTTGCTGTTGCAAATCATTACCCAACAACAAACAACAGTCTTGATGGTGACACACGATATTGACGAAGCGCTACTACTAGGCGATCGCGTCGTATTAATGGCGCGACATCCAGGGCGAATTTACCGAACTTGGGACATCACCCAACCTAAGCCCCGATTTGAGCAAGCCCATACCCTAAGTGAAACTCGATTCACCATCTTAGAGGCTTTATCCACCGTGATGGATACATCTGCCAATCTTCCTCATGCTGTTATAGGAGACTAAATTATGACATTGCCTAATGTCTGTGCCTGCTGCGGTATGAGTCGGCGCGATTTTATAAAAATGACGGGTCTATTTTCTACTTCTCTAGGTTTAACTTTAGCAGCCAATGGTTGCCAATCAACTCCACGCCAAGCAGGGAATAGTCTTAGCCCCACTCCTAGCAAATCCAGCGCTGACCAACCAGTAAAGATTGGCTATCTACCGATTACTGATGCAGCCCCCTTGCTAATTGCCCACGCTAAAAAGCTTTATGAAGCAGAGGGCTTAACGGCTGAACCACCGCGCCTCTTTCGCTCTTGGGCGCAAGTGGTAGAAGCGTTTCTCGCCCGTCAGGTGAATGTAGTTCATGTGCTATCACCCATCACGGTATCGCTGCGTTATGGGCGCAAATTTCCTGCTAAGGTTGTGGCTTGGAACCACGTTAACGGATCTGCGCTCACGGTTTTGCCTGAAGTAGAAACGGTGAGAGATTTGGGTGGGAAAACGATCGCTATTCCCTTCTGGTACTCCATCCATAACGTTGTGTTGCAACAAGTGCTGAAGAAAAACGGATTGATAGTTACCCGAAAACCAAAAGATGCAGAAGTAGCCGCCAATGAAGTGAATTTGGTCGTGCTTCCCCCGCCGGATATGGTGTCAGCACTGGTAAATAAGGCGATCGGGGGTTACATTGTGGCAGAACCTTTTAATGCGGCGGCTGAAAACCTGAAAACGGGTAAAATTCTCCGCTTTACGGGAGATGTCTGGAAAAATCATGCTTGCTGCGTTGTCTTTCTACATGAAGACGATCTTACCCAACGTCAAGAATGGACGCAGAGTGTGGTTAATGCAATTGTTAAAGCTCAGGCATGGATTCGAGACAATCGCGAAGAAACAGCCCAGATTTTGTCAAAAGATGGTAGCGGCAAATATACACCCCATCCTTTACCTGTACTGAAACGTACCCTGACTTACTACGAAAAAGAGGTGTACGGCAAGCAGGGCGCTATTGTGCATCCTGACTGGGGCATTAATCGCATTGATTTCCAGCCCTATCCTTTTCCTTCTTATACAGAAGAATTGGTGCGGTTGTTAAAAGATACTCAGGTTGAGGGAGATATGGCTTTTTTGCAAGCGCTAGATCCGAAGGAGGTTGCCAAAGATTTGGTAGATGATTCCTTCGTTAAACAAGCGATACAACAGGTTGGTGGATTAAAGACTTTTGGTTTACAGGATAACTTCTCTCGCTCTGAGA
Source organism: Microcoleus sp. MOSTC5 (assembly GCF_036701825.1). NCBI lineage: Bacteria > Bacillati > Cyanobacteriota > Cyanophyceae > Oscillatoriales > Microcoleaceae > Microcoleus > Microcoleus sp. MOSTC5. The sequence goes on from NZ_JAUBRK010000062.1 coordinate 16,810, forward strand.
CGATCGCCATCTAAATTAAATTTATGACATCCACTCTTACTCCTCTCAAATCATCTTTCAAGTTTAAGTTTCCTCTACCTCTAGCAGGGCTTCTCGGTGGTTCCCTAATCTGGTGGCTGTTGACAACTCCACTTTGGCACAGCGATCCGACTGTAGCTGATTTTTCCCCAGAGCGAACTCTCGTCGCCTTAATACAGCTATTTGGCACAGGTGCGATCGTTCCCCATATCACAACGAGTTTGCGCCGGATGTTGGTGGGGTTATCGGTGGCGATCGCGATCGGGGTGCCCCTGGGGGTGGTATTGGGTTTGTCTCGCCCTTTAGAGCAAACTACTTCTGCTCTGTTCCAGTTTATTCGGATGATTTCCCCCTTGTCTTGGATGCCTCTGGCAGTTATGGTTTTAGGTATTGGCGATTTGCCTGTTTATTTCCTGCTGACGATCGCCGCGATCTGGCCGCTGGTATTAAACACAACCGCAGGCGTATTAGCCGTCAATCCGCGATGGTTATTACTTTCCCAAAGTCTTTGTGCCACCCGTTGGGAAACAATTGCTGGGGTGATTATTCCGGCGATTGTGCCGCACCTGTTAACGGGTGTGCGCTTGGCAATTGGTATTATTTGGATTGTGCTGGTTCCTGCAGAAATGCTCGGTGTCAGTGCGGGCTTGGGGTATTACATTCTGGATACGCGCGATCGCCTGTCTTATTCAGAACTAATGGCTGTAATTTTAATTATTGGTGTCATTGGTTATGGTTTAGATAGTGCGCTAAGATTTGCTTACCAGCAATGGACTCATCAATTTTAATTCAGGCTTAGAATACTTTCGCTGTTGAGATTTCGTGTATTAATGGTCAACCTCAAACGTACTCGCGAAGATGTACTGTCCGCTGTTTTAGATTTGATTCACCGCCAAGGATTTCACTCAACTGGGTTGAAAGAGTTGCTAACCCATAGTGGTATTTCTTCTGGTAGTTTCTATAACTATTTTGCCTCGAAAGATGAGCTAGGTCATGCTCTAATTGACTGGAAGTGGAGCAAGCTAAAGTCTATACTATTTGCTGAAATTCAGACTGATGCGATCGCCCAACTTTTTCAAATGATTGACCAGTTAGAAACCATTCATCGGGCTGAAGAGCCTTGTGCTGGCTGTTTTCTTGGTAATTTGATTGTAGAGCTAGTGGAACATGACCCTACATTTCGTCAACATCTGATCCAGGTTTTTGATGACTGGCAGCAGGAAATAGCTAGTTTGCTGTTTGCTGGCCGCGCTCAACTTAAGCCAGAGATCGATCCTGAACGGCTAGCACAACAGCTTTTGAGTGCGATCGAGGGGGCATTATTGCTAGGACGCTTATACGATAACCCTGAGCGCTTACAATATTGCCTTGATGGGTGTCGTTATTTGTTGCAAGCATCCTTGCAAAATGAACTTGTGTCTAAATAATTGGGTCTTCCGTACTTACTGTGCTAAATTGTCTCAAAAAAATACCGAAAATCCTTGCAGGGCAAAAGTTTGGAGATTACCAAGTTTATCTGTATCTCACTCACCGGAAAATAGCTGTAGATCGGTCGCGATCGCAGGAGAAAAAGTAGCATCTAGCCCTGCTGCTATCTGCATAAAAATCTGAGATACCGCCGAGTTTGGATCTGCAATTGTTAGCGGTTTTCCTGTATCACCCCCCGCACAGATGCGCGGATCTATAGGAATTTGGGCAAGAAGGGGTGCTTGGAGTTCTTCTGCTAGCTGTTTACCGCCGCCACTGCCAAAAATTTGCAGCGGTTCTCGATCGCGATCGCCAATTAAATAACTCATATTTTCAATAATCCCAAGAACCGGAACCCCAACTTGGCGAAACATATAAATATTGCGACGAACATCGGAAATAGATATTTGTTGCGGCGTAGTAACAAGTATCACTCCACAAATCGGACTTTCTTGCACAATCGTAATTTGAGCATCTCCGGTTCCTGGGGGTAAATCAATTAGTAAATAATCTAATTCGCCCCATTCTACATCTTGAATAAACTGAGTAATAATTTTGTGGAGAACGGGACCCCGCCATGCTAAAGGGCGTTCTGGTTCGGCTAGTAAACCCACAGACATCAGTTTGATTCCCTGCGCTTCCAAGGGTAAAAATTTCTGACCTTTAGCAGTATTAACTGTCTCGATATCGGCTTGTCCTAAGCCTAACATTTGCGGAATATTCGGGCCGTAAACATCAGCATCTAGTAAACCTACTTTTGCCCCTTGTAATTTTAAAGCGGCGGCTAAATTGACAGCAGTTGTAGATTTTCCGACTCCCCCTTTACCGCTAGAAATAGCTAAAGTAGTTCGCACGTTGGCGATCGTGCAAATTTGAATATAAGTTTTTTTACACCAGGTTATAGGTGATAAAACAGATTCAATTTTTGCTTGTAAGTCTTGCTGATGCGAACCAATATAAAGGCGCAAATAAATGTAACCATCAACAATTCGCAAATTTCGCACCATGCCCAAACTGATGATATCATTTTTTAGGGAGGGTTCGATGACTTGTTTGAGATAGTTTACAACTTCTTGCTGTCGCAATTCTCCCAGCGGATCGATCTTTTCTGAGGGTAGATGCGAGTCAGTTTTTGGTAAGGAAGAAGAATTAACCATTGGGGGAATTTTGCAGTAATTTTTGAATTTTTTGAATTGCTCTTTCAGAAAAGATAGAGACTTCTTTATCGGGATCGTCGAGAGATTGCTGTAGCGCATTCATCGCTGCCGGATTGCTGAGATTGCCTAGCGCGATCGCGGCTTCTTTTCGCACATCTGAATATTCATCAGCTAAGGATCTAATTAAAGCAGGTAGCACTCGTTCATCTGGCATTTTTTGCAAAGCTTGTAATGCGAATTTGCGAACTTGCCAGTGTTCGTCACTTACCGCCGTTTCCAGCGCGGAAATTGCCGCAGAATCGGCATGAATTGCCAAAGATTTAGCTGCATTTCGTCGCACTTGCCAGTCAGTATCGCTTTTGAGTGATTGACACAAAATTGAGATAATTTCTGGATCTGTTAAATGTCCTAAAGTTAAAGCCGTAGCACGGCGAACATTGACATCTATATCAGATACTAAAGCTAAAGATTGGGGGCATTTTTCCACCTGATTGAGATAGCTGAGAGTGGTGACTGCTGCTGCTCTCAATTCAGGAATTTTTGATGCAAAGAACGGTAAAATATCGGGTAAAGATTGAGCATCGTGAATCTTTCGCAACAGAGTTAATATGTTGAGTTGGATATTAACATTGTCGCGGTGTAGTGCATCTAGGAGTTGCTTTAAATCAGTGGGTGAAACTAATTCATTCAACGCCGATAATGCTTCTTGGCGAATATCGAGTTCGGCGGAACCTAGACACTCGATTAAAGCGGGAATAGCGACAGGGTTGCCAATTTCCCAAAGAGCAGATATTGCTATTTTCTGAACGGCAATACTATCATCAGACAGGGCAATGAGTAGGGCATTTGTAGCTTCTTCATCGCCCAAATATTGTAGATTTTTAACGGCAACAAGGCGATCGCTGAGATCGGGCGATCGCAACATTTCCAGCCATTGATTTAATTCGCTATCAGTCTCAGCATTCATGGTTTTATAATCCCTATAAACTAGAACAAATTTAGCGCAACAAGAAAGGTATTTTAACCGTAATTGCATTCGTCGGACATTCTTTTTCACAGGGTAAGCAAAACCAACATTCATCGTATTTCATGTAAGCTTTGCCTGTTTCTGGATTTTTTGCTAATACATCCAAAGGACAAACATCAATGCAGACATGGCATTTCTCCAAACACTTAGACTCATCTACAGTGACGGGGACATCAATTCGTTGTGTAATTAAAGCCATAGTTAGTTGCGATCGTTAATTGTGAATAAACAAAGGTACGTAGTTGTGCTTTAGCACTCTTCTCTTTAAGCTACTGGGTTAAAATCCAGTCTAATAGAGAAATCCGGTTAAAATTCAGATATTGCACCATTGTTAATAAAGGAATCAATCGTGGTGTGGGGGCGGTTTTTTTAGCTTTTGCTATGCGGTTTAAGGTTTTTGGCGAACCCGCCCCTACAGGCTTTTAACAAGGGTGCAATATGTAAGTAAAACCCAACTTACAAAATACATTCGCTCGCTATAAAAACTCAACGAGCTACAACATCATAATCCTCTTTATGCAAATCCACCTCCACAATATAAGGTTCAACTGGACGCTTAAACAATTTCATTTCTCCCGACTCCTCTTTTTTCAAATTAACATGACAAAACCACTCTTCATCATTCTTATCAGGGTAATCTAATCGATAATGATAAAGCCCCCAACGAGTCTCGCGGCGATACAAAGAAGCCCTCGCCGCCATCTCCGCACAGTCTCGAATAAAGTGAACTTCCATACAGCGCATTAACTCATGGGCATCGCGAGCACCCATTTCCTCCAAAGTTTCGTGATAGCGGACAAAATTATTCAACCCAATTTCCAGTTTATTGCCTACTTTGGGCGGCTGTAAATAATCATTCACCAAGCGCCGCAGCTTATATTCTACTTGCGTGTGAGGAATTCCATTCGGCAGATTTAAAGGTGCATAAATCCGCGCTTTCTCTGCTTCCAGAAATTCAGCATCTGGCTCGACATAATCTACATCTTGGATGTAATCAATGGCATTAGTTCCTGCTAACCTACCAAACACAAACGCGCCGATCATATAATTATGAGGAACGCTGGCCATATCTCCCGCTGCATAAAGTCCTTGTACTGTTGTTTCTGCCTTTTCATTCACCCATACACCAGAGGCACTGTGACCGCTGCATAGCCCGATTTCAGAAATGTGCATCTCTACGCCGTGAGAGCGATAATTTTCCCCTCTTCCTTCATGAAATCTGCCTCGACTAGGCCGCTCGTTTGACCAAAGAATTGACTCAATTTCAGCGATCGTATCCTCATCGAGATGAGTCATTTTTAATTGAATCGGGCCTTTGCCAGAGTTTAATTCCTTCCAGATTTCCAGCATCATTTGACCGCTCCAATAATCGCAATTAATGAAGCGATGACCTTCGGCATTAGCAGTATGAGCGCCGAAGGGGCCGGCAACATAAGCACAAGCAGGGCCGTTATAATCTTTAATTAACGGGTTGACTTGGAAGCACTCAATATTACTCAGTTCTGCGCCTGCATGGTAAGCCATTGAATAGCCATCTCCGGCATTAGTCGGATTTTCGTAAGTGCCATAAAGATAGCCAGAATCTGGTAGTCCTAAACGGCCGCAAGCACCTGTAGAAAGAATGACAGCTTTCGCTTGAATTACTACAAAATCGCCATTTCGCACGTCAAAGCCAACAGCACCAGTAGCGCGTCCTGTTTGTACTAAGACGCGGGTTGCCATGACTCGATTTGTAACTTTAACTTTATGGCGTTTCACCTGTCGAGTTAAAATTTGTTTTAGGTCTTTACCTTCTGGCATTGGTAATACATATTTGCCGACGCGGTGAACTTGTTTTAAGTCGTAATTCCCCTGAGCATCTTTCTGAAATTTAACTCCCCAACTTTCTAACTCTTGGATGACTTCATAGCCTAATTTTCCGGTTTGATAAACGGCTTTTTGGTTGAGGATACCGTCATTAGCAAGGGTAATTTCGCGGACGTATTGTTCGGGTGTGGAATGGCCGGGAATGACAGCAGTATTTACGCCATCCATTCCCATTGCGATCGCACCACTTCTACGAATATTTGCCTTCTCTAAAATTAGCACTTCGCTGTCAGGATTTGCCTGTTTAGCTTTGATCCCAGCCATAGTGCCTGCCGTACCGCCACCAATTACCAGCACATCGGTTTTTATGAATTGAGTATTCACCTTGATTTCCTCTTGCTAATGACTCTACTTACTATCTTTCAAAACGATTTCTTTAACCTGAACTGGCTTAGGAATAAGCTCCAATTTATGGAAAGTATCAGCAATTTCCTGCTGTCCTGATATCTCTTCATCCGTCAAGGGAGAAACGCCATACTTGCGTCGCTTTTCTGATACTTCTAAGACGGAGGCTTCTATTCCTAATTGCGTCTCCAAAAATTTAGCAACTTCTACTGGATTGCCCGCCGCCCATCGATCTACCTTTTTTACCTCATCTAAAATCAGTTTTAAAACCTCAGGATGTTCGTCAACAAAAGCCTTACGAGCCAGATAGTAACCTCGATTAGCAGCAATTCCTGTGGCATCTTTGATTAGTCGTCCGCCTGCGGTTTTTTCGGCTGCTGCTAAATACGGGTCCCAAACCGCCCAAGCATCGACATTTCCGCCTTCAAAAGCAGCACGAGCCTCTGCTGGTTTGAGAAAAACTGGAGTGATGTCGCTGTATTGCAGTCCAGCCGCTTCTAAAGCTTTAACTATTAAGTAATTAGTGTTAGATCCTTTGGCAAAAGCAACTTTTTTGCCTTTGAGATCGGCAACAGTTTGTATTGGTGAATCCTTGGGAACCACAATACCTTCAGACTGAGGATTTGATGTTTCGTAAGCAACATAAACTAATGGTGTTCCGGCAGCTTGGGCAAAAACTGGCGGCGCTTCTCCTGTGTAGCCGAAGTCAATACTGCCTGCATTCATTCCTTCTAATAATGGTGGCCCAGCCGGAAATTCTACAAATTTTACAGAAGATTTGGAGGCTGCTAAGGCTTTTTCTAAGTCGCCTTTGGTTTTAAGAGCGTTGAGAACGGTAGCCGATTTTTGGAAGCCGATGTTAACAGTAACGCTTTTTGTAGATGCGGGAGTGTTAGTTGCAGTGGTTAGTTGAGCGGCAGAGTTTTGTACGGTATTGTTCCTAGAGCAAGCTGCTACTCCCAAACTCAAGCCGAGTCCGGTTGCAAACAGCAGGGAAAGACTGCGACCTCTTGGAGAAAGGAAATTTTGGCGGTAGTAAGTCAAAAGGCCTAAAGGCTTGGCTTCTGAGAACTTAATCCACATAAATATCAATAAGGAAGGGATTGAGAGTAACTTTAGGTCAGTATACCACTAAATCTCGATAAATTTACCGGAGTTAATAGTTTTTCACTTTCGGAGCTTAAGATTTTGGAGTGCGATCGCTCATGGTTACAGCACTTCAGTCCATCAGGAACCTCCAGATTTTGTAGGGTGCGTCAGATGCAGCCATTGAACGAGATCGTTAGGGTTTGAGCGTCTGACGCACCTTACTAATTGTGCAGTTGCGTAAATATTGTACAAATTAGGGATGCTCTCCCTCCATCAACCAAGTTTCTGGAGAAAAATTGAATATAAAACATCCTTTTTGAATGATGATTTCTACGTATAAAAGCTGGGATTGGGGAGCTGATCGTTGAGTACCCAGTTACCCAGATCGTGAATTTTATAGTCAACAGAATCATGCAGCGTAAACGTTCTCAGATTACGCCAGTAGCGATCGAAACCATATTTACTGGTGGTAGCACGCGCCCCCATCACTTCAAAAATGCGACTTGTCACATCTAAACCTATTTTTGTGGCAGCAACCTTTGCCGTTGCGATCGCGATCGCGCATTTTCCACGTTCTTCTGTTGTTAAATCTATGCCTTTTTCCCAAGCTGTTTGCAGAATGGCGGCGGCTCGATCCGTCAAACTGCTAACCGCTTGCAGATCGACCCACATTTCTCCGTAGTGTTTCAGAATGTAGGGATCTTGCGTCACACTAGGAGCATTGGAAGTCAACCAAGGTCGTCCTTGGGTGTAAGTATAGTCTTTGGCAGCAGCAAATGCTCCTTCCGCAATACCCAGATAAATATGGGCAAGATTGATTTGCGTCAAACAAGCTCGTAAAGTACGGAAAGGAATATCAGCACGGGTGCGATCGCCAAACACTTCCGAGTCATAAACGCGCACTTGGTCGAAACTAATACTACCGCTATCGGTTTGACGTTGCCCCATATTATCCCAATCGTCATGGATTTGTATTCCCTCTCTTTGAGTGGGAATTACAATAATTGTGAGTTCCGAGGTATCTTGACGAACCGCAGTTATGGGTAAGATATCAGAATCTTTAGAGCCCGAGCAAAAGCTTTTTGTACCGTTGAGTAAAAAGCCTGTACCATCAGGAGTTAAAGTGGCACGGCGATCGAGGGGATTGAGAGCATTGCACCAGAACCAATTGTTTGTCACCGTATCTTTGTAGAACTGTGCCTTGCGCTCCTCCGTGCCAAAAAGATGCGGGATAACAACCCCTAAATGGTGATAAGAGTAAACATGGGCTAGAGAACTATCAGTCTTTGCCAACTCGCGGGAAATTTGGAGTGCAGCGATCCATGTTTCGCCAATACCGCCATATTCTTTAGGGATAATCAAACCGAGCAAACCGCTAGAACGAATGCGATCGCGTTCATACTTTGGCGTACCGCCAACACGATCTCGTTCGATGGCAGTAGCAGCAAATTCTTGAGCAAGCGATTTCGCGATCGCTACATAATCTTGCTTGCTGTCTTGTTGTGTTTTGCTTTTCGAGTCTGCAACGGATATTTTCATATTTGACGATCCAAAATTGAGGTAAATAATGACGTACAAATGATTTAGGATTCCTATAGGTTGGTCAGTCCTTAAAACCCAAGTAAACAGAAATCGGTACATCTTCAACAAACTGACCTGAAGGTTCGGCACTGAGAATTGCTGCTTTAATTTCCGCCTCAAATTCGGAAGTATCGCCATTAAAGTAATCACGACGGCAGTAAGCGGTGGAGTAGAGATAACCAATAAAATTATCAATCGTCCAGTGTTTTTGAAAGTCAATCTTATGGCGCTGAATCCGAACGAATGGCGATCGATCCAAAACTTCTAAATCAGACTTGTAGAGCAAAGGAACGCTACTCAATCCCACACGCCGCTCTTCTCCTAGCCACCGTTTGATCGTAGTTAGCACATTTTGTGCCCAAACAGAGTCATTTGACCAAATATCTTTTTCAGTTTGAATAATCGCTATCCCCCTATTAGCGTTACTGGTGCGATCGAGCACATCGTAGCTACGCTGTAGTACCAATTCTTGATCCATCCAATGAAAAGCACGACCAATGGTGACAAGGGAAAATGTACCAATTGCCGGGGAAATATTTTCTGCTAAATCCCTTACCCAAGTGATATTTGAAGCATGAGCCAGTTTAGCTTCTTGCTTGGCAACTTCGAGCATTTCTGTATCGGGATCGATACCCAAAACAGATTGAAATCGATCGTGTAAGGCGATCGCTACCAAGCCAATCCCACAGCCGAGATCGAGAAGCTTGCCTTGCCCATCTAATTGAAATTCCTGTGAGATCAAATCGTAAAGAGCATTTGGGTAGCGCGGTCGATATTGCAGGTAATAAGGAATGGCTCCTTGAAAGAGAGTGGGATCGTAGTTGGGAAGTATTTTAGTAGTCATGATTGAAGTCAAGTTTTGCTGAATTAGGATTTAGGTTTTGAGATAGCTGCTTTGATAATTAGGGGTTTTGGCAACAATTTTATTCACTATAATATAGAAATTGTTGCCTCTTTAAATTTATGGAACTTACCAATTAAACCTCCTCGGTCTCGATTAGATATTAATTGCGATCGCCGCCTGGGGTTTAAACCTCTAAGGGAACAGTTTGCGTATTGGATAAATCCAAGGTACTCAATAATTTTTCTTTCCAATATTGCAAATCGCGATCGGTACGCCTGCGGGGACGGGGAAGAGCGATATCTAGCTCGAGGTGGATACGTCCAGGGTTGCCACGCATGACGATCGCGCGATCGCTTAAAATCAGTGCTTCTTCAACATCATGGGTGACAAGAATCATGGTCTGGCGATCGGATTGCCAAATTTCTAACAGACGATCCTGTAATTGCATTCTAGTAAAGGAATCGAGAGCACTAAAGGGTTCATCTAGCAATAAAATAGAAGGATTAGTAACAAGGGCACGCGCGATCGCCACCCGTTGAGCCATTCCTCCTGATAGTTGGCGCGGCAGCAAACGAGCAAAATCTTGTAATCCAACCTTAACTAGAGCATCACTTGCCCGTGCCTTGCGTTCATCCTTCGGTAAATGATGCAAACCAAACTGCACATTTTCCCAGACGGTTAACCAAGGCATCAGCCGAGGTTCTTGAAATATTACACCAATTTCTGGATGAGGTTTGTCAATGCGAATATGGTCAATTTGCACATCTCCATAAGTTGGCATATCTAATCCAGCAACGATCCGTAAAAGTGTACTTTTACCACAACCACTCGTACCGATTAAACTAACAATCTCGCTACGATTAACAGTTAAATCAATAGAGTCTAGCCCTACAAAGCCATTTTTAAATTGCTTCTGTAGTCCTTCGATGAGTAGCATCTACGGTTCCTCCTTGGCGCTTTGAATAAATGCTTGAAACTAATGCTTTGAATTAATGGTTGGAAGCGTAAACATCCTGCCAATGGAGTAGCCAATGCGATCCAAAACCGATCGCTGAGTCAGTCACTTTTCCGCAAATCGCAAACAGGAGAATGCTAGCGAGGGTGATTGCAGGTCGTCCAGTGGCTTGCCCGTCGATCAATAAGAAGCCTAAGCCCTGACTGGCTCCCATCAATTCAGCCGCCACGACAAACATCCAGCCCAAACCCAAGCCACTTCGCAAACCGACAATGTAGGCAGGCAATGTCGCGGGCAAGAACACACGACTGATAAGCTGCCAATCATTAAGTCTATAGATTTTGCCAACCTCAACCAATTTGCGATCGACATTGTGAATGCCGCTCATCAGATTTAAGTAAACGGGGAAAAAGACTCCAACGGCGATCAGAGCAATTTTAGAAGGCTCATGAATTCCCATCCAGAGGATGAATAGTGGCACCCATGCGAGGGAAGGAATGTTACGGAGTGACTGCAAAAGTGGGTCGAGTAAATCGTGAATTAGGCAAGAATAGCCTGTTAATCCTCCTAGAATAGTGGCAAAAAATGTACCAATCAAGAAGCCAACAAAGACTCGATAGAGTGTAATGCCGATGTGCTGCCATAGTTCCCCTGCTACACCGAGTTGCCAAACTGTTATGACAATAGTTGAGGGAGCAGGTAACAAGTTAGGAGCAACCCAGCCAAACCTAGAGAGACTTTCCCACAATATTAAGAGAAAGACTGGCAAGAGCAAGCCTTTTACTCTGCCCAGACGACTGAGGGATTGCCAAATATTACCTGTTTGTGCGCTTGGTATTGCGATCGCAAGTCTTTGTCCCATAACTTATTGCTAATGGTTAATTGCTAATTGCTAACTGCTAATTGCTGCGAGCGTACCTCACTTGTTTGATAATCGCTACAGCCCTTCTCAGGTAGATGAGGTATCACTGTTAATTGGTAATGGGAGTTGTTAGGTGCTTACCTCACTTACTACATAAGCACAATCAGAGGGCTAAAGCCCAACTACGTACCTCACTCGTTTGAGAATTGCTATATATCCAAAGCAGATGTTTTTTACTTAGGATTTGGCAATCTTTGCCACATACTGCGGATCGATTAAATCGTTAACTACTGTAATCACGTCAACGGACTTCTCGATTACCCCGCTTTTTTTCAAGACATCCCCAGCAGCACTAATAACGGCTTTTTGTTCGTCACCAATCGATGAGTTTGATATATCGGTTCGCTCCTCTAATTGTTTAGTTGCTACGGCTTCTGTCAGCTTCGATGCTTTAATCACCACTTGCTTGAGTTCGCTGGGATTTGCGATCGCCCATTTCCGTGCCTTCTCATAGGCGGTTAGCACTTGACTAACTTGTTCAGGATATTGTTTGGCAAATGCCTCGCGGACATTCAAAAAGCCTTGACTAATTAGTTTAGTATCGCGGAAGAAAAGTTTCGAGCCTTTTTCTATTTCTGTCTGTGCCATAAATGGATCGAGACCAGCCCAGGCATCGACATCGCCTTTCTCAAGGGCAGCTTTACCGTCAGCGTGGGGCAAAGGCACAATTTCCACATCTTTGGCAGTCAAACCGACTCGATCCAAGGCACGCAACAAGAAAATAAACGGATCGGTTCCGCGCGTTGCTGCAACTTTCTTGCCTTTTAGATCGGCGACTTTTTGAATGGATGAATTCGCCGTAGTTACTAATGCTGTCCATTCGGGCTTCGAGTAAACGTAAATAGACTTGATGGGATTGCCATTGGCTTTGGCAATCAGTGCCGAAGCACCAGAAGTCGAGCCAAAGTCAATGCTGCTGCCATTGAGAAACTCTAATGCCTTGTTACTACCTTGACTGAGCACCCATTCCACTTTGATATTGGTTTTGGCTAAGTCTTCTTCCAGCCAGCCTTTTTCTTTCAGCACGAGACTGACAGGATTGTAGTAGGCATAATCTAAACGTACTACCGTAGGAACTGCCGTAGGAGATGTGCCTGGGGATGCTGCTGTAGTGCCAGTTCCAGGAGAGGAAGAATTACAGGCATTGACTAATAGCGCTAGAAACAGCCCTGAAATAAAAAATAGCAGTAACCTACGTCTGGCAATGGCAAACCACTTGCTCATGATTCGTCTCCTCAACTCCTTGCTGAATGTCTCGTTTAATAAGGACTTACGCAGTTTATACTATAGATCGCTCGGTTTACCGTAGTATAGCTGAATTTTATCTTACAGCAAGGCACACTCAAGATCAAGGGTTAAAAGACGAACTGGACTGTTGGTGGTGCTATGGGCAACTCCCTTGCCAAGATCGCGATCGCGCTCAATCGGCTTGATTAGCAAGGGGCGGTTAGCTGTTTTTAACAGGTGAGTCGCTACTAGAGAACCACTAAAGCCAGCACCGACAGTCGCGCGATCGTTGTTGGAGTATCAGAAATCATCAGTATTGTCGGGGTAGTCCTGCATAGTCAGGAATATCTGTTATAATTTACTTATTCAATCTGCCTTAAATTTTCGCTTATGAAATGTCTTCGATGTGATTCTCAATATATTGTAAAAAATGGTCACACTCACAATGGTAAACAAAGTTTTAAGTGTCGAGATTGTGCCAGATAATTTGTGATGGCTCCCAGACATCAATCGATTTCGGAAGAAACAAAAAAGTTGATAGATAAACTTTTATTAAAAAAATATCTCTGGCTGGAATTGTGAGGGCGACGGGGGTTTTAAAAAGGTGGCTACAATACTATGTTAACAAAAGTTGGTAGCCCTCAAAAGACAAGTAGAAGTGAAGTCAAAAAAAATGGAAAGCTAACTATTCAATGTGATGAAATGTAGTCATTTGTAGGAGACAAGGGAAACAAGCAGTGGATTTGGTTAGCAATTGATGTGTTGACTAAAGAAATTGTAGGAGTGTATATTGGCAAAAGAGATCGAGCAGGCGCTCAAGGATTATGGGATTCTTGTGCGACCTGTTCCAGAGTCAATGTGCCGTAAGTTATACAGACTTTTGTCCTTTCCTAGGTCACAGTTTTTCCTCAAAAAAGACACAAGGCAGTAGGAAAGGAGACTGGTCTGACAAACTATATAGAAAGATTTAATAATACGGCGAGACAAAGAATATCTAGATTGGCGAGAAAAACTATTTCATTCTCCAAAAAAAATTCCAATCATATTGGGGCTATTTGGTATTTTATTCATGAGTATAACGCCAGTTTATCTATCAATTAAAAGCCTGGATTTTCCTTGCTATGCAGGACTACCATCAAACGTTCTGCAATGGCGTCGCCAACACGCAAAGCATTCGCCATAATCGTCAGTGTCGGGTTGACTCCAGAATTGGAGGGGAAAAAGCTACCATCGACGACATAAAGATTATCGACATCGTGGGTGCGACAGTTGAGGTCTAATACTGAGGTTTTGGGGTCGCTACCAAAGCAGCAGGTGCCGCATTGATGGCCCACAGCTTGCAAAGGAATGTTATTGCGGGGATAGAGGCTAAACGGGATGACGTGCATGGCATTTCGCTCGATCGACTTTAGCACCGATGTCCAGCGATGAACCAGGCGATCGGCAGCTTCAGTATTATTCAGGGTGTAATCCAGGTGTAACTTGTCACCGACAACACGCACGCGATTGTTAGGGTCGGGCAAATCCTCGGTTTGCAACCACCACCCCACGGATCGTTCAGCCATCAGGTGGAGTTCAAAGCCAGGAATCAATTTCACGTAGGGTGCTAAAAGTGGGGGCGCTTCCGCCGGAATCATATCTGGCAGCACATTTCCGCTATTTTGCACCATGCCCATAGGGTAGGGAAAATCCGGTTCGCCCCAGTAAAAGTCGTTAACGGCGATCGTCTTTTGAAAGTTGGCTCGGTTGGGTTCAAGATGGATTGATAATAGTGCGATCGCCTGATGCTTCATAAAATTGCGCCCCACCCGATCGGAACTGTTCGCCAGTCCATTAGGATGCTTGTCATTAGCCGATCGCAGCAGCAAGGCAGCCGAGTTGATAGCCCCGCAAGCCACTACGACAATATCAGCAGAAAACTGATACAACTCGCCATTAACATCAGTTTCAACGGCAGTCACTTCTCGCCCAGACGCGCTAGTGTGCAGTTGGAGGACTTTGGCATTTGTTATCAGCGTTACGTTAGAGTACGCCTCGCGGGTGGGACGAATCGCATTGACATCGGCATCGGCTTTTGCACCCACCAGACAGGGATAGCCGTCAAAGGTATCGCAGCGAATGCAGGGACTTTTAGTGCGATCGCTCTCGTTCAGCTTCAGTCCCAATGGCAGATGAAACGGGTAGTAGCCCAGCTTGTGGATGCAATCGGCAAGCGCCTGCATATCCGGCTCATGACTCACCGCAGGATATGGATAGGATTCGCTGCAAGGCGGTTCTGTAGGGTCTTTACCTCGCTCTCCATGCACGTCGTATAGGTTTTCTGCCTGAGTGTAATAAGGATCAAAATCCTCATACTTCAGTTCCCACTCTGGGGAAATACCGCCCTTGTGGATTACTTGCTCAAAATCTCGCTCTCGCAGTCGTAGCAACGCTGCCCCATAAAGTTTGGTATTTCCACCAACCCAGTAGCCCGTCTGCGGACGAAACGCCTTACCGTCTTTGTCGTACCAGTGTTCGTCAGTGTGATAGCGTTCTTTTTGGTAAACTTCCTTAGCGCTCCAGTTGTCTTTTTCACGAGGTAGAAAATCACCTCGCTCCAGCACTAAAATCTTTTTACCTGTGGGTGCCAAGCGGTGAGCCAGCGTACCTCCACCTGCTCCTGTCCCGATGATGATGACATCATAGTGATTTGTTGTCGTTTTCATGGCAATTTTTTCTGAAGTTATTCTGGATTTATTTATTAACTTCTTGGAGTAGCTTAGCTTCATCTAGCAACACAGGCTGTGCATCAATTCCCATGCGAAATAGGAAGTAAGGTTTCTCACGCAGTTGTTGAAATTGCTGTGAGCGATTGATTAGGAATGAGATAATATCTCTTAGGATAGATTGTTTGTTCCACACTATAACTTTAAACTCAAAAAAGTCATCTATCTGATGGCTTAGTCTTTATATCTACCTAACGAAATATTCTGATTTTATCGATACTACTTATTCAAAAATAGTTCGCTAATCTATAACTGTGGTTTGAGGTGTAATTCACACTAATTAAACGACAATTACCCTGAACTTAAAGCTGTAACGATCGCAGCTCAATGTGCGTTAACTGGCAAGAAATACCATGCCTGAAACCATCGAAATTTATGACGATCGCCTCCGATTGCTTGTACACCCAGATAGTTCGCTCCAAAAGCTTGCCACCGATGCCGTTCATAGCGAAGGCCCCGTTTACTTCCACGAAGACGACAGCCTTGTGTGGAGCGATGCTCACGGCAACCGCCTGTTGCGCTGGAGTGCTAGTGATGGAGTGAGCGTCCTGCGCGACCCGTCCGACTATCAAAGCGGTAATTACCGCGACTTGGAGGGTCGTCTGGTTGCGTGTTCGTCAGGTTTACGTGCTATTATCAGACGCGATCGCTACGATCAGTGGAAGGTTTTAGTAGACCGTTACCAAGGTAAGCGCCTCAACAGCCCGAACGACCTGGTAGTGAAAAGTGACGGCACAATCTGGTTCACTGACCCACCCTACGGCATTACTGAGCCAAACCAAGGATATGGGGGCGAACAGGAACAACGGGGATGTTTCGTGTACCGCTTTGACCCAGCAACGGGTGAGATCGATGCGATCGTGACGGACATGGTTCGCCCTAACGGACTTGCTTTCAGTCCGGACGAAAACCTATTATACGTATCTGATACCGCTGCTTTCAACATTCCAGATGGGCCCCATCATATCCGCGTGTACGAGGTCGTAAACGGTAGGCGCGTAACCAACGGTAGCGTATTTGCAGTCATCGATCCAGGTCAACCCGACGGGTTGCGCGTGGACGAGTACGGCAATATCTTTACTAGCTCTCAGGATAGCGTGCAGGTATATGCGCCCAATGGCAATCGCTTAGGAAAAATTCTGGTGCCGGAGACTTGTGCTAACCTCACCTTTGGTGGAGTGAAGCGCGATCGCCTGTTTATTACGGCAGGCACATCTTTATACGCGATCGACCTTAATACTCGTGGGGTGCAAAGATGATTTACAAATTTGTTATTGGTTTTGCGCTCAGTTTTCTATTAGCTACTAACATTTCATCTAATCTGCCAGAGCTAGGTCTAAACCTATTCAGTTCGCTCAATAATGTCTACCCTACTGGACTTCAAGGCGCGTTGCTTTTACTATTAAGAGTTAGTGTCGGTATATTGTTCCTCCTGCACGGCTATCCTAAAATAACGCATCTTCAACAGTGGGCGGATTCTCTAAAAATGCCGATCTTTCTTTGCTTTCTATCAGCAGCATCGATGTTGGGCGGTGGAGTTTGCCTAATTCTGGGATTTCTTACTCTATTAGCGAGTCTACCAATTCTCGGATCGATGGTTTTTGCAATGGTTTTAGAAATTGCACAAGGGTTGCCTTTTGTTGCCCGCGATCCCTATTTAATTCCTGAAGAACAGTATCAGGGGCCTTTAGGGAAAGGTGAACCGCCAAGCTGGGAAAAAGCGTTTATGTATTGTGTCATGCTGATTGCGATCGCGGTTTTAGGCCCAGGTGCGTATTCCCTGGACGCTCTGATTTTTGGACGGTGAACCAAGGCTTACCTTTCAGATGGATTTTATGTCAAGCTTTTTAAACTAATCATTGCTAAAGAATATGTTAAAAAACTTTTTTTTTCTCATAACTTGTATCAGGATTAAGCGGAAACCAGTTAATTTAATTTAAAGAGGTAGCCTAATAATGCCATCTGGCGATCGACAATCTCTCAACTGGCTGTTGCAGCAGTTTCAGCTCAAGCCAGGTAAACCTGACATCCTCTATGGCTTGCGTACCCTTTTGGCAGTGAGTGGGCCCATTGCAGTTGGCTTCATTACAGGTCATCCTGCTGCAAGTGCGATCGCGGTGATGGGAGCCATGTTTGTTGGGATGGTCGATACGGGTGGAGCCTATCGCCAAAAAGCAACTGTCATGCTCGCAGCAACCATTGGCGTTACTGTCGCCTTGCTAATGGCGAATCTGGTTAGTAGTACCCTGTGGCTAGCTATTCCAGCCACGTTCTTAGTGATGTTCATCGCTGGCTTAGCTGGTCTGTTTGGTACTATCGCCGCGACGGTTAGCCTGGTTACATCAACTATGTTTATCGTCTCGCTAGCAAAATTCGCTTCGTTCCCAGATTTATCTACTGTTTTTCTGCAATGCGCGCTGTGCCTAGCTGGAGGTGTCTGGGCGATGGTGTTATCTCTAGGATTGTGGGTGCTACGCCCTTATACACCAGCGATCGAGGCAGCCAGCAGTTGTTATGCCACATTGAGCAAATTTTTGCGAATGGCAAGCGAGATACCATTAACTCTGGAGGAGCGTCAGAAGTGGGGAGAGCAATTCTTACAAGGTCAAGACAGCGTAATACAGGATTTGACCTCTGCCCGGAGTGTTTGGGGTGCGGTGTGGACGGGCCGAGAAACTGCTGACTTGCGGGGCAATCAGTTACTCGTCTTAATTGAGGATGTCAACCAAATTACCAATTCTGTTGTAGCACTGGTGGAACTGTTAGCGATCGCATCTACTCGTCCCTTATTCCAGCAGTTACACAGAGAAATTCAGCAAGTGCTAGAAGCATCGGCAACGGCTTTGCAAATCTTGTCAGAATCCCTCGCCAAAGAAAAAAACCTTGTTCGCTTGGGAGATCTAGATCGGGCGATCGAGGCACTAGAATACCAATGGCAAGTCATACACTCTCAAGTCCTGAATCACGCTAGTTTGGCTCACGCAGATGACTTTGCTGACTTAGTAAGTATTGGCAAGATTGTGGCTAGTCTCAAAGCCCTAGCAGAACAAATTCATACCGATGCGGAAATTGCCACAGATTTACAACGGGGAGAAAGGCGCAGCATCGCCCAGCTAAACATTTATCCCCCGATACAGCCACAGCGTTCTTCAATTATTGACACGCTGCGGAACAATCTCACGTTTAATTCTGTTATTTTTCGTCACGCTTTGCGGCTGGCGCTAATAGTAACAACTGCCCAATTAGTAGCCTTGCTATTGCAAGTACCCACAGGCTATTGGGTAACACTCACTGCTGTAGTTGCCCTAAAGCCGAACTTTGGCGGTACTTCTCAGACAACTGTGCAACGGGTGATTGGAACCACATTAGGGGGCATCTTTGGCATTTGCCTGGTCATACTTATCCATAATCCAGTGGCAATATTAGTCTGTCTTCTGATACTATTAGTCACTGCTATGTCGGTGCGATCGCTAAGCTACGGCATCTTTATCACTCTCCTTACTCCCGTAGTCATATTGCTACTGAATATGACGAGTAAAGGCGGCTGGGAGATTGGAGTATTACGCATTGTCGATAGCTTAATTGGAGGCATTTTAGCATTACTCGGCAGCTATTTGTTATTTCCCAGTTGGGAGCGATCGCAACTTCCCGCACAACTAACAACAACGATTCGCTCTAATCTCGCGTACTTTCAACAGGTTGCAGCTAGCTATATCAATCCAGAACAAAAGTGTTCTACTGAAACTATCAGAAACCTGCGTCATCAAGCGGCATTAGAGAATGCAAATGCTGCTGCTGCGGCTCAAAGGTTATTCAGCGAACCCCGTCACGTTCGAGGAGAAGTAGAACCGATCGCGATGCTAATACTTTACATTCGTGCTTTTTTCAGCTCAGTTACAACCCTAGCAGAACATCAGCGGAAATTTAGCGGAGACTACCAATTTGCAGATTTCCAGCGCTTTACTGATGCGATTGTCCAAATTTTAGAGAACTTAGCAAATGCCCTGGAACAGGGACACCCACCTCTAGCTTTACCGAGGCTAGATATTTATATCGAAGCAATTCACAACGATATCGAACAGTTACATATCACTAGGATATCAGAGTTGGCTACAAATCCAAGTTCTGTAACGTCAACGAGGCAAGCTGTTCGAGAACAAACTCCTGTTTCCACACAACTAGACCGAATTGCCCATGAAATGAAATGTCTGCATTGTGCGATCGATCGTCTGCAAAAATCTTTGGATGAGAGAGTACAATGAGTATCTAGTTCCGGCACACGCTGAGAAAATGTGTTTATGGACTGGCTGAAGTGGAGCGATCGCAATTTTAGGTCGAGCTGCATATTAAACCGATTTTTGCAAGAGATTTATTCAGCAATCAGCAACATACCATGTCCATCAGGGTCTTTGACTAAACAACCTTGACGATAAGGACAGTAGCTCTCTGTAAACTCCACAACCCGCGACGACACAAACTCAATCCCATTCTGCCGCAACATCTCCACAGCCCGATCAATGTCGTTGACAACTAGCTCAATTTGCATATTGGCAATATCGTAACTTTTCCAGTCACTAGGCATAGGACAACTATTTGTAGGCACAAGATAGTCTAGCAGTTCAATTCCTAAACCGCATTGATTAGGTCGCAGTGCTGTAATTCGGACTTCAACTTCTTCTGGTAAATGATCGAGTCTAGCTTGCGTTTTACCTTGGTTAAGGCTACCTCCATCAACTTGCATTCCCAGGAGATCGCGGTAAAATTTTAGACTCTGTTCAGTGTTGCTAATCGCGATCGCACTATGATCGATTCCTAGAAACAAGCGATCGCTCTTGTGATGCCACTTCTCTTGCCCTTTATCAGGAGGAAACCAAATTAACTCTAAAGGGTGGCGATCGCAGTCTTTGAACTTGAAGGCTCGTACACCAGCAGATGCTTTATTCTCAGGCGGTATCGTCTGCGGTTCAACTGAAATCGGGTCAATCAGAAACGATCGCAAATGAGCATAAGCCCGATCCATATCACTAACTGCGATCGCCAAATGTTGAAACCACAAATCATTACTTTGCGAATCCTTGGGAATCGGTTTTCCCTCAATATTGAGATACTGCATCAGCTCAATGAGTTCATCTCCAAGCTGCAAGGTGACAATGCGAATTGTTGCCTCAGCCACGCCTACTAAGTAGTTGTAATCCTCTGTTTCAACCGTGATGTCTGAAACGGGTTCAAATCCTAGTGCTTGGGTATAGAAGTCCTGAGAGCGATCGGCATCACTCACGGTTAACCCAATAGCACGAATTCGTTGTACCTGAATGCGATTCAACATAAAAATTTTGAGCTTATCGAAAGCGGCAAGCCTGCCCGATAGTAGGCGTTTCTTCAAGTTGCACAATCATCAGAACTGCGGGCGCATCGCCGACAGTGCCAGAAAGGTGTCCCTTCTGTCCCTGCGCGTTGGCTTTCGTATTCTGGTCTTCTCCAAACGAAATTTCACCAACACCCATCTCCACTCGTTGCCCGTCCATCGTCTCGACAAACCAGCGTCCCGATAGCGGAACGATCCACTGGGGTTTCGGATTTTCATGCCAAGTGCCAATCCAGCCAACAGGTTGCACCGTAAAGACGACGGTAGCACCAACTTGCTGCATCTGTTCGAGCCACTGAGGAGAGGCAGGTGGTGAAATACTCTTGAGAGTGAAGTCTTGAATTTGGCAACGAGACTGGTGGCTGATGCCGTCTTCGTCAGTCCAGACGTGCCAATAGTCGATCGTCGGGGGTATTGGATTTTCGGGATCGCTCGATCTCGATTCAGTTTGTTCGTGGGATGAAGGATGAGTCATAAAAATAAATTTCCTAGGACTTAAGCATTGACAAAAAACATTATCTATGTATTCTAGATCGTACCATCACTGCTAAGGTTCGCCAAAATATGCTTACGGACAACTAAAGTGAGTAGTTATTTATTAATTGCTATAACTGTCTTTGCTCGAGTATGTGAGATAAGCAACAAAACCAACAATCAGAATACCTAAGACAAGGCTGATCTGCCCCGTACCAAAACCTACTCCACCACTATCCTGAGATTTACCGATCCAATCTGCGAAGGAAGCGCCCAATGGTCTAGTCAAGATATATGCGAGCCAAAAAGCCCCTACCTCATTAAGTCCTGATCGCCAGTATGCGAACGCTGGTAGAGCAAATAACAAGGCAAACAATACACCTGATGTGAAGTACCCCAAACCCCAAGTTGATGCTGTCATATCACCTGCGGCTGTGCCAAGCGCAAATGTAGCCATAACGGTTGCCCAGTAAAATATCTCGCGGCGAAGTGTGTAAATATGATTAATAGATAAAGTCTTCTCGCTCATATACCAAACTGCAAAAATAATACTAAGTACGATGGAAAATCCTACAGTCGATAGGAGATACGAAACACCTAATACAACATGGATAGCATCAGCAGCCATTGTTCCGAATATAGCGACCATAATAATAGCTAACCAATAGACCCAGGGAATATATTTCCGTACTGAAAACTGTATTACTAAAGCAATCACTAATCCACTTCCCCCCAGAGCGACCGCAAAAATTGGGTTCATCTGATGGGCTAGGTAATCTGAAGTTGTTTCGCCCATTCCCGTAGTCAGCAACTTGATAATCCAGAAAAAGATGGTAACTTCTGGCAGCTTTTTGATCGTGCGATGCTGTGCAGATTGTTCTGTACTGTTTGGATTTGGCTTCATATCTGGCGGGATTTTAGTTGCGGCTTTACTCAATATACAGCACTTTGCGTGACCAAGAAGTACAGCAACTTATACCTCTGTGAATCCTTTTTCTAGTTTACTTTGACTTGTCTGTACACGGTAGCCTTGGCAAGGGGGGACGGCGCAGCCAGGGGGTAGAGATTTCTAGTCATAGTTTCAAGAATTGGTATTAGGAGTAGGCAATCACGGTTTATCGTTTACCTGCTGAATCAACTTGGCAATTAGTGCTGTCCATCCGGTTTGGTGACTTGCTCCCAATCCAGCCCCGTTATCACCATGAAAGTATTCGTAAAAAAGAATCAAATCGCGCCAGTGAGGGTCTTGCTGAAATTTTGCAATACCACCGTAAACCGGACGCTGCCCATCTTGATTTTGCAAGAAAATAGCGATCGACCGTTTCTCCAAGTAAGCCGCAACCTCCCAGAGATTGAGCATTACTCCTGAACCTGTGGGACACTCTACTTTAAAGTCATCGCCTAAGTAGTGATAGAACTTTTGCAAGGATTCAATTAGTAGAAAGTTAACTGGAAACCAGATGGGGCCGCGCCAGTTCGAGTTACCGCCAAATTGGTTAGAAGTAGATTCAGCAGGCTCATAGTCTACTTGATAGCGAGTGCTATCCCAATCGAAGATAAAGGGATGATCTTGGTGATAGCGGGAAAGCGAGCGGATACCGTAGGGTGAGAGAAATTCATCCTCATCCAACAATGGTCGCAGGATACGGCGTAGCGCTTCGGGGCTAGTAATGGCAAGCAGGCGGCGATCGCCTTCTCCCTCACTGGTCATACAAGCAATGTTTTTTGCCAGTTCGGGACGGTTGTTGAGAAACCACTCAATTTTGTCTTTTAACCCCGGTACAATTTCTAACAAATCTGGCTCGATAGTATCGACGGCAAATAGCGGTATTAGTCCCACCATTGACCGTACTTTGATTCGCACGTCCTCTCCGTTGGGTAAGTGCAAGGCATCGTAGTAAAAGCCGTCTTCGTCGTCCCAAAGCACAATTTTTTCAGGCCCTACATGATTAATGGCGTTAGCAATGTAGAGGAAGTGTTCAAAAAACTTCAACGTCATATCGCTGTAGGTTTCGTCCTCACTGGACAATTCCAGAGCGATCGCCAGCATATTTAATGAAAACATCCCCATCCATGCCGTGCCATCTGCCTGCTCTAAATATCCCCCCGTTGGTAATGGCTTGCTGCGGTCAAATAGCCCAATGTTATCCAGTCCGAGAAATCCTCCTTGAAACAAGTTTTGCCCTTGTAAGTCTTTGCGGTTTACCCACCAGGTAAAGTAGAGCATCAAGCGGTGAAACATTCGCTCCAAGAATTTGCGATCGCCCTTTCCAACTCGTTTTTCCTCAATTTTGTAGACCCGCCACGCCGCCCATGCTTGTACGGGGGGATTGACATCGCCAAAGGCCCACTCGTAAGCGGGTAATTGACCGTTGGGGTGCATGGTGCGATCGCCAGTTAATAGCAGTAATTGCTGCTTGGCAAAGTTTCCATCGATTAATGCCAAAGCAATGCAGTGGAACGCCAAATCCCAGGCAGCAAACCAAGGATACTCCCACTTATCGGGCATGGAAATAACATCTTCGGCGTAAAGAGTCCACCACTCAGCATTGCGCTCATTAAGGCGTTGACTGGGTGGGATAGGTTCTGCTGAATCTCCATGCAGCCAAGTATGGACATCATAGTAGTAAAACTGTTTGCTCCACAGCAGTCCGGCAAACGCTTGTCGTTGAACGTTGCGGCAATCCTCCTCTAGACCGGGGGTGAGCGTTTCGTAAAACTCGTCTGCCTCTGTTTGACGCTGGCTGAAGGTATCAGCAAAGGCTGCATTAAATGGCGTTTCTGTATATTGGTTGGTGAAGCGAAGTTGAATTACATTCGTCTGTCCCGCCCCAATTTCCAATTGATACCAAGCTGCTGCTTTTGTACCAACTTGATTCGGATTTACTGCATCCTGGTTGTTGTGAATTACATACTCGTGGAAAGCGTCTTTAACATAAGGTGAGGCATTAGCAACTCCGTAAAGGCGTTGGCTGTTAGTTTCATTCTCTGTAAATAAAAGCCGATGATTTCCATCGCAAAACAACCAATAATCCCCATATTTCTCACTGTTCGCCTTAATTACACCATCAGCAACTTTTGATAGCTGTGACTGCGGTTTATTACCCGTCCAGATCCAGGTATTGCGAAACCAAAGGGTAGGTAGCACGTCAAGGCTGGCAGTTTCCGCCCCCCGATTCGTGATGCTAATGCGAATGCAAATATCGTCTGTAGAGGCTTTAGCGTATTCGGCAACCACATCGAAATAACGATTATCGTCAAACACGCCCGTATCCAATAATTCAAATTCTGGTCGATCCTTATGGCGATGAGCGTTTTCCTCTACAAGCTGAGTGTAGGGAAATTCCAATTGAGGATATTTGTACAACCAGCGCATATAGGAATGGGTAGGCGTGTTGTCTAGGTAGAAGTAATATTCTTTGACATCCTCACCGTGATTACCTTGTTCGTTAGTGAGTCCAAATAGGCGTTCTTTTAAAATTGGATCGCGACCATTCCACAGTGTTAGACCAAAGCAGAGTTGACTGTGGCGATCGCACCATCCACCCAGTCCATCTTCACCCCAACGGTAAACGCGCGATCGCGCATGGTCATGAGGAAAGTAGTCCCAAGCTGAACCGTCAGGTGAATAGTCTTCCCGCACTGTACCCCATTGGCGATCGCTCAAGTAGGAACCCCAACGATACCAAGGTTCCTCCGGTTCGCGATTCTCCTCTAACCTTTGCTGTTCTGCGTTCATTTAGCCCCCCGTCGCGAACCCTGGATACAGAGTCATGCCGCCGTCTACAAATAGAGTTTCACCATTGACATAATCTGAGTCATCCGACGCAAGCCAAACAGCAGCTTTAGCAATGTCTGTTACATCTCCGACCCGTTTTGCGGGAATGAGTTTTAGTAATTTTGCCTCCGCTTCTGGCGTGTCCCAGGCTGCCTTATTAATTGGGGTTTTAATAGCACCGGGTGCAATGCTATTGACCCGAATCCTGTGGGGTGCGAGTTCTTGGGCAATACTTTCCATCATCATGTGGATGCCGCCCTTACTGGTAGCGTAGTTGACGTGACCTGCCCAAGGAATCACCTCGTGTACCGAACTCATACAAATGATTTTGCCTGCGGCAGAGGAGATATCTGGCTTCACGCCCCGTTTGAGAAACTCTTTTGCTGCTTCACGGGCGCAGAGAAACTGTCCGGTTAGGTTCACGCCAATAACTAAATTCCAGTGGTCGAGGGTCATGTCTACAAAGGCTGAGTCTTTTTGCAATCCGGCGTTGTTTACCAGGATGTCGATCGTGCCAAAGTGCTGGTACATTTGGTCAAACATGGACAAAACTTCCTCTTCTTTGGCAACGTTTGCACCAATGGCGATCGCTTCCCCACCGACCGATTTAATCTCGCTAACAATCTTCTCGGCTGCTTCCTGTTCAGAATGGTAGTTGACTGCAACAGAAGCACCCGATGCAGCCAAAGCACGGGCGATCGCTTCACCAATACCAGAACTTGCACCCGTTACGAGTGCTTTTTGGCCTTTGAGAAGATTAGGGGAATAGCTCATGTTTTTTCCTTGTCTTGTTTCCTAGTCAAGTAAATTTGTACCTAATAAATACGATTAACAACCAGTTAAGTAGATGGACATAATTAAACGTAAGGTGGGCGTTCGCCGCCCAAAATGTGTAACTAATAGCTAATCTGGTTGTCTGCGAGCGCCCACCCTACTTAATGTAGCTACTTAAATATTTATTTCTTGGTTTCTGCTAACTTTAGGGATTTATAGAACTAACTACGTCTATCTAATGGGGTAATTAGTGTCTATTTCTGAGAAGACAATAAAATTTCATGATTATTTATCGAAAAACTTACATATTTTTTTAATTTTTAAACAATACTTTTTGTGATAAAGTAAGTTTTATGTCATTACTGTGTCATTAATGTTTCAAGAATATGACAATCGATCGCCTTAAAACTTTAGAGGGTTGAAAGCCCAATAGTGTGAGAAGCTATGGTTATTTTTCAGGCTTAGATCAATCTTTAGATAGATATGTTTTTGTAGAATTAGTCTCAATCTATATTTAGAGAAATCCCTGTCAGCTTGCCTCCGGGAACAAGTCTACTAAAACAGGAGAAAGCGATGCCTCTACCTCTCAATAATGCGAATCTACCCTACCCAGATCCGCTCCATCCGATCGTCGTCCATTTCGCGATCGCGATGATATTTTTTTCCTTCTTCTGCGACGTGGTAGGCTATTTTACCCGCAATCATCGTTTGTTAGAGGTAAGTTTCTGGAATATGTTTGTTGCTTCAGTCAGTATTTTCGTCGCCGTCATCTTTGGTCAGTTTGAAGCTGGTTTGGCTCAACCTTACGAAGCCGTCAAGCCGGCACTGAATTTGCACACAATTACTGGCTGGTCGCTTTCGGCAATTATTGTCGCGATTACCGCATGGCGATTCGCGATTCGCGCCCGCAATCCGCTGAAAATACCTGTTGCTTATCTAGGTGTGGCAACATTTTTAATTTGTTTAGTATTCTTTCAACAATATTTAGGGAGTCAGTTAGTTTGGGTATACGGACTGCACGTAGAACCCGTAGTTGAAGCAACAAAAAATGGAGTATTACAATGAACTCGCAACTTATCGATCGGTTGTGGTTCAAACTAGGTGCAAACGGATTACCCTACGAGGTGCCAATTCATCCGCAGCTAGTGCATTTCACTTTGGGTTTATTCATTATTGCCATAATTTTTGATATTGCGGGAACGCTGTTTCGGTTTGAAAAACCAATCCTCAAATTTTTGGCTCTGACTGCTATTCGTTCCAGCTTTTTTGATGTTGGTTGGTACAATCTTTTAGCAAGTGCTGTTATCACATTTTTTACCGTTGCAGCGGGCTTTTTTGAGATAATGCTGGCAAACCCACCCACAAATATGAATAGTGCTTGGGGGTTGGGGGCTGGTACAACGATGCTGTTGCATGGTATCGGTGGGATTTTACTATTAGCAGCGATCGTTGCCATGACCGTGTGGAGGGGGTTGCAGCGCTACCGCTGGCGCAAAGATGCCACGATCCAAGTGCAATGGAGTTACTTGTTGGTGGGTATTGCCATGTTGGGACTGTTATTTGTTCACGGAACATTAGGAGCGCAGATGGGAGACGAGTTCGGGATACATAATACGGCAGCGGGCTTACTCAGACAAGGTGAAAATCCAAATTTGTTACTTAAATGATGCCAACAAAGATACTAGAATTAGGACTTACGCAACTGGCCCAATTAGTAGGGTGCGTCACACAATCAAGCCCTGATTATATCAGTCAATAACTGCGTCTGACCCACTCTACAAACTACTCAAATTATGGCAACAAAGATACTAGGAGAATTGATTTTCCAGGGGATGCAATGAGGAGAATTTTCGACACGCTGTTATTGATGGTTTTTATCGCGGTAATTATGGTAATAGCCCGCTGGATTGGAGACCAAGCCTACTCTTGGATGCCAATTCAGGCAACGGCAGAAGCGAAACGAGTCGATCAGATATTTAGCTTTTTAACCTCAGTAGGAACGTTCATCTTTTTGGCGATCGCAGGCACAATTGGATACTCAATTCTCATCGGTCGCGCCCCCAAGGGAGACTGGAGTCACGGTCATCCTGCCAGAAGCGATGTCAGGCTAGAAATCCTCTGGACTGCCGCCCCAACCCTCCTAGTTTTATGGCTTGCAGCTCAAAGCTTCAGCATTTATCAACAACTAGATATTGAGGGGCTACAACCGATCGTGCATCTGCACCTATTGGAAGAACCTGCTACCGCTGCAACGGTCAAAATCCCCAGTCAACCTGTGGCTGAAAATATTGAGGTTGTTGCTAAACAGTGGGTTTGGTCTTTCCGCTATCCAAATAATGTTATTAGTAACGAATTACATCTAAAAGTAAATGAACGAACCCGCTTAAATTTACATTCCCAAGACGTAATTCACGGCTTTTATGTCCCGGAATTCCGGTTAAAGCAAGATATGATCCCCAACCGCAACATTAACCTTGTATTAACACCCACCCAAATCGGCAAATATCACCTGCGCGATTCCCAATTCAGCGGCACCGACTTTGCCTTAATGGTGGCGAATGTATACGTTGATTCAAGTGAAACTTATAGTCAATGGCTTTCTCAAGCTGCTACCCCTAAATAAAAAATATATGACAAATAATTCTATCCCAATTACTGACGACTCCGAAGCTCGCAACAGCAAACCTGACAGCAACTGGCGGGAGTATTTCAGCTTTAGCACCGACCATAAAGTGATTGGTGTTCAGTACATGGTGACGACTTTTATTTTCTTTTTGATTGGTGGGCTGTTGGCGATGATTATTCGTGGCGAACTGCTTACTCCCGAATCAGATTTGGTCGATCGCTCTTTATATAATGGCTTATTCACCTTGCACGGCACGGTGATGATTTTCCTGTGGATTATCCCATTCAATGCTGGTCTTGCCAACTACTTAGTGCCGTTGATGATTGGGGCAAAAGACATGGCGTTTCCAGTTCTGAATGCGATCGCCTTTTGGATAATTCCCCCCGCAGGTATCCTGCTACTATCGAGCTTTTTAGTACAAGGTGGACCCGCTCAAGCTGGCTGGTGGTCTTACCCACCAATCAGCCTCCAAAACCCAACTGGTTATCCCATCAATGGGGAATCAATTTGGATACTAAGTGTAATGCTTCTGGGCATTTCATCGATTATGGGGGGAGTCAACTTTATTACTACAATTGTTTGGATGCGGGCACCGGGAATGACGTTTTTTCGGATGCCGATTTTCGTTTGGACAGTTCTCAGTGCCCAGTTGCTGCAACTAATTTGTTTACCTTCCCTAACGGGCGCGATCGTACTGTTATTTTTTGACCTCACTTTTGGGACAAATTTCTTCAAACCCCTGGAGAATGGCGACCCAATTATCTATCAGCACTTATTTTGGTTCTACTCCCATCCGGCAGTTTACGTGATGGCGCTGCCTGCTTTTGGCATCTTTTCGGAAATTCTCCCCGCTTTTTCTCGCAATCCTTTGTTTGGCTATCGATCGGTTGCGATCGCTTCTTTTGGAATTGGTTTAGTCAGCATATTTGTCTGGGTACACCATATGTTTGCCAGTGCTACACCTAACTGGATGCGGATACTATTTATGGTTTCTTCAATGTTGGTAGCTGTTCCTACTGGTGTCAAAGTATTTGCTTGGACTGCCACAGTTTGGAATGGTAGGCTGCATCTTTTAACCCCCATGTTATTTGCCTTGGGAGGAGTGGTGATGTTTGTTTTCGGTGGAATTACTGGCATCATGCTTAGTTCAGTGCCGTTTGATATTCATGTCAACAACACCTACTTTGTGGTAGGTCACTTCCACTACGTCGTCCACAATACAATCACGATGGCAATCTTTGCGGCGATTTACTTCTGGTTTCCAAAAATAACCGGGCGGATGTACGGCGAAGGCTGGGGAAAAGTGCATTTCTTCTTAACTTTTATCGGCGCTAATCTTACATTTTTCCCCATGCACCCACTGGGTTTACAAGGTATGGTGCGCCGAGTTTCCTCTTACGATCCGCAGTTCCAAGGATGGAATATTGTTGCTAGCTTGGGAGGGTTTTTGTTAGGGATGTCTACGCTGCCCTTTATTGCCAATATGGTCGGTTCTTTGCTATTGGGTACAAAAGTATCCGATAATCCTTGGCACGCTACAGGGTTAGAGTGGAAGACTTCTTCACCGCCACCGAGGGAGAACTTTGAGGAAATTCCTGTTGTCAATGAGCCGCCTTATCATTACAACTCTAAAGCGATACCAGAGGCTGCTGTTACTCAAGAATAGATTCAGACAAGGAGGAGTAATTGAGAAGTTTTATTAAATCTAAAATTCAAAATTCAAAATCATCTGAGTTATGCCAAATCCTACACATCATATAGATGAAAGCCCGATCCGTTTCGATCGCTTAGTACAATCCCTCCCCAATTGGTTGCAAAGGTTCTTGCCAATTGGTGGTGGCATAGCTCACGATCATCATGGTAAAGGGATGTTCGGCGTTACCGTATTTTTGCTGTCGGAAAGCCTAGTTTTTCTTAGCTTTTTCTTCACCTATATTGCTCTCAGATTGACCCATTCCAACTGGTTGTCGCCTGGTATCAAAGGGCCAGAGTTGTCTAAATTTATTATTATTAATACTGTGGTGCTGCTTTCAAGTAGCTTTGTTATCCAAGCCGCAGAAAATGCCCTCAAACGCCATAAAATTATTAGATTTCGCTGGCTTTGGGCATTGACTTCTGGGATGGGAATTTACTTTTTAGTTGGTCAGGCGATCGAGTGGAGTAACCTTAACTTCCGGCTGACTACAGGGCTGATGGGTGGCACATTTTACCTGCTGACTGGCTTCCACGGGCTGCACGTGCTTGCGGGCATTATCTTGCAGTTGCTGATGCTGGCTCGTTCTTTCATTCGGGGCAACTACAATAAAGGTCACTTCGGCGTCAGTGCAAGTACTCTGTTTTGGCACTTCGTTGACGTGATTTGGGTTGTCCTATTTTCGCTGATATATCTCTGGCGAACTTAGCAATTTACAATCTCAAGATGGATGGTTCTTTGTCACCAAATCGTATTTAAATATTGCTACATAGCTTTTCTCAGGTAAATTAGGTACTCGTGGGCATTGGGCATTGATGGTTCCTTTTCCCGCTCCGGATTGAATTGGACCTACCTCATTTCATTGAAAACCGCTATATTAAGGAGATGAGTTTGCAGATACGGTACTAGGAATAAAAGGAGATTATGAAATCTTTATTACAGCTATAACCCCAGACATTCTTAGCTTTTCCGGTCAAATTCAAGGAGGTTTTTTATGAATTGGCTAACTCAACAATTACCAGAAATCATCGCAATTTACTTTCTCGCTGCTACTGAATCAGTTCAAAAAGATCCGCTAATTGACCAACGCGGAGAAACCATTGTGCACGTTGGCGTTGTCCTCCTGGCGGTTAGTTTAGTGATTGCTGTCAAGATTATTAGCCCGAAAGTTGAACACGCTATTCTGCTCGCTATCTTTCTCAGCTTGGCATTAATTGCTTTCTTTTTCATTAAATAGCAGAACTTGCGTTGCAGCTCCGATTTTCGATTCACCGTCAACTGTCAACTGTCAACTGTACTCTCAATTACTGGAGGAAAATGATTGTATGAACAACCCAATTTATCAGACTGTCATCCTTGGTGGTGGTTTTGCTGGTCTGTTTACAGCTTTGCATCTAGCGCATGAACACTATCCTCGAAGCGTCATCCTAATTGATAGCTCTGAACGCTTTTGTTTTAAGCCTTTACTTTACGAGTATTTCAGTGGCGAGATGGATGCTAATCAGGTAGTACCGCGTTTTGAGGAACTGCTTAAGGATAGCGGTGTCATTTTTGTCCAAGATACGGTGCAATCGATCGACCTCCATGGACGGGAAGTCAAATTAACTTCCGGAGACTGCTACAACTACAGCAACTTAGTTTTAGGTTTAGGCAGCGTTACGGGCTATTTTGGCGTTGAGGGTGCCAAAGATTATGCTTTTGATTTTCGCACCCAAGAAAATGCGATCGCCCTCGATCGCCACCTGCGCGACTGCTTACAGCAAGCCGTTCAAATCGAAGACCCCGAACAACGTCGCCGGCTGCTAACTGTAGCTGCGATCGGTGGTGGACCAAGTGGTGTGGAAATGGCAGCTACTTTAGCTGATTTACTTCCTCACTGGTATGAGGCATTGGGAGGTAATCCTCAAGAAGTGCGGGTGGTACTAATTAATCACGGCAAAGAAATTCTTAAGGGTGATATTAATAGTCATCTCCGCGAAACCGCCGAGCAAGAATTAGAAAAACGCGCCGTACCAGTGGAGTTAATCGCAGGAGCAGAAGCGACTGCTATTCGTCGAGACTCTGTTGAATATAAGCGCGATGGTAAGTCTGAGATCTTATCAGCATCTACCACGATTTGGACAAGTGGAACGGCTACCCATCCACTGATTAAAAATTTGCAGATTCCAGACGAACATCGCGACAAACATGGCCGCGTTCATGTTACTCCCACTTTACAGTTACCCGATTTTCCAGAAGTTTTTGCTGGTGGTGATTGTGCGGTTGATGTGCAATCCTCAACGGTTGAGGGTCGTGAGTACGAGCATTTAGAACTACATCAAGATTTAATATCTAATTCCTCTGAATCCCATGATACTAAACCTTTACCTCCCACTGCTCAAGTAGCCTATCAGCAAGGAGCTGCGATCGCGCATAATCTGAAAGCGATCGCATTAGGACATGAGCCAAAACCCGCTCAAATTAACCTACGCGGAACCCTCCTCAAACTAGGGTTAGAAAATAGTGCCGCTAACATTTACGACGTTTTTGAAGTGACAGGCGAAGTCGGTCATCTGATTCGCCAAGGCACTTATCTAGAACTATTGCCAACTCCGGTTCATAACTTCAAAGTCACTACAAACTGGCTAAAAGACGAGATATTCCACGAACACATGAATTCTGGTGATGGGGTAAAGCAAGCTGTCAAGGTTGCTCAAGTGGTTGGTGGAGTAGTCGTGGGCGCTATAGTTGCCAAAAAATTGCTGAATATGCTAAGTCATGACGATCGAGACCAGAAATCGTGATCGGGAATCGGAGGGCACAAGCCCCTAGTTTTTAGCTATGGGGCTTGGATAAAGCGCGTAACTCATCCCAAGAGTAGTGCCGAGGCAACTCAATCTCCTGGTTATCGGCTTCCAAGTCCAATCCTATGGCATCGTTTACCTGCTCAGCTACTTCTGCGGTCTGTTCTGCGAGGGCATTTCCGGCGATGCTACCGGCGATCGCCCCCGCCACTGCTCCCAGCGTTGCGCCCACGCGCCCACCGACTGAACCCCCAATTGCGGCACCGGCAACACCACCGCCTGCTGCACCAAGACTTGTGGCGAGGGGATGGGAACTAGATTGCTCTGGAGTGGAGTCGGGGTTTTCATGATGCTGTTTGTCGTTCACGATCGTTTTTTCCTTAGCTTAGAACTACAAGACTTGCACTTATGACGCGAACCCGCGATCGGAGTGCCTGTAGATACTGTATGGACCTGTCAAGGGGTTGTGGATAAAAAGTTTGGGTCAAAAGGCTTTTGGGATTTTAAAATCCCGAAAGCCAAATGCAACAGCTTTCGCATCACGGCTCCAATGACTTGCATCTTGGCCTTACCGTGACAGAGTAATCGCTCGCTGAAGGCTTTAAGCAAGGGATTATGTCGCATAGCGACAATTGCAGGCCAATACAAGCCATTACGCAAACGGGCATTCCCCATCCGCGATAGCCTGGGTTTACCATGTACCCCACATTCCGCAGATGTGTGTGGAAATTTTTTATCAGTTGTGAAAAGTTGGAGTCAAAAAGTTTTTCCGTTTAACTTATGCGGTTTTAACGTCACGGGTACCTATCAAATCTCCCGAAATCAACTAAACTGAAATAGTTGATTTTTTTTAATATATTTATGGCGCTTTTTTCGCAAAATAACTTAGCTTTTTAGCCAAAATAAATCCCGCCAAGAGCTAATCATCTTGACTAATAAATGTAGATTTTTCACCAAGATTTACAGCTTAATGGAGAGCGTCATCCACTTGCAAGCATTAAATAGTACCGACTGCAATACTGTCCTAAA
>NZ_JAUBRK010000063.1:0-25011 GCF_036701825.1 Microcoleus sp. MOSTC5
TTTAACAGGCTTCTCAATTCACATATCATTTTCAGTCTTTTTTGTCAACTCCTAATACTGAACCGACGCCCTAGTGGAGCAAAACCAGTGGGCAATTTTGATAAAATATTCAATTCAGAAGACAAATCCGAAGCAAGCTTTACTCCAGAAGAATCGCTAGCAGCCGTAGCACTTGTCGCAGCGTCGGCAAATTCCCCTGACACAGATGCTGATATCTTAGAAAGCATACTTTGGGAATCAGAAATATTTGCTGAATACTCGGAAGATGATATGTCAGCAATGTTTCAAAGACTCTCAGGTATTGCTACTCAAGACGGTTTAGGAGCATTATTTAATGCTGCTTGGGAGTCACTACCAGATGAGTTAGTGTTGGATACTTTTGCCATAACCGCAGCAATGTTTGTCGCAGATGGAAAAATATCTCAGAAGCACGAGGCTTTTCTCCAGGAATTCCAGCAAGCATTAGGTGTGGAAGACGAGGAAGCTGCGGAAATTATTGAGGATGTAATTGTTGCATACTCTCAAGAAGATGTCGAAGAGTCTGATGTAGAAGGGGAATTGTACGTATCTCCTGAAGGCAATTTTAGCGTCCCGATTCCAGTTGACGAGCAACGAGGGGGTAGAATTGATGAGGAAGAAGGCTCTGTTGCATTTTCTGACGACTTTGGTGTTTTGTTGAAAATTGATTATTTCCCTATTGCGGGTGAAGTGGAAGAAACAATCGAGTCGGTTGGCGAGGAAGCTTATCTCAAGTCTTTTTTAGACAGTTTTGTTTCTGAGGCAATTATTGCTAATATTGCCAACTCTAAGTTACTTCATGCGGAATATTTAGAAGATGAAGAAGCTTATTTCGCGGTTGTTGATTTGGCTGCGGGTGCAACTATGAGCGTGCAGAAAAACCAGCGCCCGGCTACTCGGCTGGATGCTTACCGGGGACTTATGGCTTTTATCGCTGACGATTTTTGCTACACGGTAAGCTGTCAGCGAATTTATCAGGAGGGAGATGAATTGGGTTCCCTTGAGTCTGAAGTTGAGGGAATTTTGAACAAGATTTTCGAGTTTATTCAGACTATCGAATTCTCGGCACTCGCATAAACAGGACTTATTTAGGGGCTAAAAACCCGGTTTCTTTCTAGATGTCTTGCTACTCAACCCCATATTTTCATAGAAACTGGGTTTTTTTGCAAACCATCCTCAGAATATTACATCGTGTCCTGTCGATCGACCAAAATCAAACTGGTTTCTAGTGAGGACTTGAGTCCTCATGAAACTGAGGACTCAAGTCCTCACTACTTGCCCGATCGCGGTTATTTTACCGCACTGCTAGATATTAGAGGTTTTTTACAATAAAATAGTGCGATCTAGAACAGGCTTATTTGAGCCTTTCTCGATCGCACTTCCAGATACATTCAGTCAACCGCAGTCGAGAGACAGCAGCAATTAGCCGCCATTTTCGACTAATTAGTAGTCTGAGCTTCCACCAATCTTTGCTTGAGCTCTTCCAGAGCGCTCGCCCAGCGCGGATCTGGCTGCACCGAGCCGGAATCGGCGTTCGGCACCGCTGCTGCGGACTGATTGCGACGCGACTTGTTGTTGTCACCCCGACGGCGATTGCTTTTACTAGGGCCTCCTCCACCTTGGGCAGGGGCAGCATCCCGCTGCTGTGGCACAGGCACAGGCACAGGCTGCGACGCCGACACCAACTGCGGTGACTGCGGCGACGACTGCTGCTGATCTTCTTCGCCTTTCTCAGATTTACCCTTAGAGCGGGGCAGTGCCTTCTCTATTTTCAGCGGGTTTTCTTTGAACATCAAGCCGTTGTATTTCTCAATAACTTGGTCGGCTTGTTCGTCGGTTAGCACCGTCACAAAACCGAATCCTCTGCATTTTCCAGTTTTGCGGTCTGTAATTACCTTTGTGGTAACAGATTCGCCCTCCGGTGCAAAAACTTCTTGCAATTCTTGGCGATCGAGTTCCTTCGGTAGATTGCCAACATAAAGACGAATAGACATGAAAAATTCCTCCAGACTTGGATTTTAATTAATTTGCTCGAACAGAATTCCCTGAAGTCAACTGAATATTGACTTCAGGGAAAAACCACATAACCGGAGAATTTGCACATTCCTCCCACCAACCTTGACAGATCCCCCCACCTTTTAGAACAAAAAGATGATTTACTCTGATAAGGCAGGAACTTAACCGCCGATGCAGAGAGCTTTTAAATCTCAGGTTGTTGTGTAAACTTTTAGTCATCACTCAAATGTTGAGGCTATTGGCTATTCTGTATTACTTGCTTCCGGTTTTGATTCAGAATGTTTATAGCCAGGGCCGTGTAGAAATTTATGTCCAAGGATGTGTCAATTGCCAGCGATCGGAATGCCAGTATTCAGTTTAATACAGTGATGGATAAAATAGCTAACATTTTTTCAGCCAGTAATCTTACCTCGTTCCTAATCTCGCTCCTAATGCTGAGAACTACTCACTTACCCGCTATCCCTTAAATCAGGCCCGGCAGAGTCCGAGCATTCTTTAAAGGTATCACAGCCTTGGTAACAGAGCTAGTTATTTAGGAAGATTTCAGTCTGAATTTAACGGAAACCACATCTGAATCACTTTTGAGAATTCATCCCGCACAGCAAAAATAGCTGTCGAAAAAAAACAGCCGACAAGCGGCTGGCTGTACTTGCTGTGTTGGGATGTTGACAATTTTTACGCAATGCCTTAATGGGTTTTAGCCAACTGAAGTTATTGCGCTATTTGGTTCAATCCTGTTTGTATAAAGTAATGTAACAGATTGCTGGTAAAAAAGCAACTTTTCTTTACGAAGGAAGAAGGAAGAGGGAAGAAGGAAGAAGGAAGAGGGAAGAAGGAAGAAGGAAGAAGGAAGAAGAGTGTAGGGTGTCCGCCGCGCACCGAGAACATCGGGTAGACTGCGCCACCAGCACCGAGAACATCGCCCATCCGCTGTTTAACTCAAAACCGCTCGAGGCTGCGCGCTGTTCGCGACTCGCGCGGCAATCCGATCGCTATTCCTCACCTTGGGCCCTGGATAATGATGTATGCGCCCCAAAAAGCAGCAGCAAAAGCCAAAATCGCAGACCAAATCGGATGTCCGCTGTCACTAACTTTCCCTCCTTGACTGCGGAGACTTTCGAGGTCGATCGCCACAGTAGCACCCCGGCGCAGCCAACCAGTCGCCACAACAGATTTTCCGATCAAATCGCTGGGGCGAGTAGGTTTGGGCCACAAAGAGCCAATGTAGCCAAACCTCGAAACATAATGCAACCTCACCAAACCCGTCGCCGTTTGCAAAATCAAATCTTGTCCCAGCCAATTATCTATACCCGATCGACCCAAAAGTTGCCCTTCCAGCCGCACCGGTTCAGCATCCAGCGGCAAACTCTCGGGATTTGACAAAATTTCCGGCAAACTCGGCGAAGCGGTTTCTCGCGGTGTAATGTCCGGGAAGAAATAATTGATCCGCATCAAAGTACCGATGCTAAATCCGATCGGCAAACAGCCCCAAATAATCGATCGATCGCCCCAAAGCCAATCCAACTGCCAAAAACTCGTCCTCGAAAAAATCCCCCCAATCAGCCAAAGCACCCCGACTATCGCCAAACTCATCGGAATTCCAAAAAACGGCGCACCCTGTAAAAATAGTTTTGAGTCTTTAAATTCGAGTATTGACTTAAACAGAGACAATTTTCCTTTCTTGGGTTGTTCTGGCACTCCCGCGTTTGCCAAATCTAACTCTGTCTCTACCTTCCAGAATTGAGCATAGAGGGCAAACAGCTTCAAACGCTCTCCCAGCAAAGGATGCGCGCGGTTAACCGTCAACCAGTTGCGCTCGCGATT
Source organism: Microcoleus sp. MOSTC5 (assembly GCF_036701825.1). Classification (NCBI taxonomy): domain Bacteria; kingdom Bacillati; phylum Cyanobacteriota; class Cyanophyceae; order Oscillatoriales; family Microcoleaceae; genus Microcoleus; species Microcoleus sp. MOSTC5. The sequence goes on from NZ_JAUBRK010000063.1 coordinate 3,859, forward strand.
GCTGATATCCCACAGCAAAAGCTGTTCCAGCGGCGCGTGTAAAGCAGCAGAACCAAGGGTTACAGCTTGTCCAACGCCTACGGGTAACAATAGATCGAAACTTTCTAGGAAAAAGCTAGTTTGTTTTTGCTGCTCGATATTATCAGCAATGCCGATCGCAATTTTACCGAGTGCCCGCGTCAAACCGTTAGGATTGCCCGTAATTTCCGCAGCAGTTCGATCGCTAAAATACACTCTGCGGCGCGACACCCACAACATCGGCCAGCGCAACAACTTATAAATCCCGTAACTAATAGCAGAAATTGCAGCGGCCACAAATTTGACAGCAGAACGCAAAAACTCGATCGTCATTAGATCGCACAACCGCTCTTGCCAGTGCGCCACCTGCCAATAAATCAGGTAAGGAATTTGAATCACCAGCAGCGCCAGCGACATCGGCGCAAAATCCCAGTGAGAGATATGGCCCAACTCCCGCGCAAAAATAGTAGCAATTTCATCATCCGTCAACTGTTCCAACAGCCCGCGACTCACAGCAATCCGAGCAAAACGGGGCAAACAGCCGTAACTGAAAGCTACAGGAACATTCAGCGGCAAGAGTTTCAGCACCGGCACCGGCATATTTTGCTTCGTACAAAAACTTCGCAGTACCCGACTAGCTTCCTTGCTGTGCTTCGATAAAACTGACCCGCGCAGGGTTTCGATGCCGCAAAACAGTTTCAGCAGCGCGTCTATCAGCCACGGAGACGAGGCCAAAAGCAATCCAAAAACCATCTGAACAAAGGGAGTTGGATCGCGGTAAAAAAGCTGAATCGGCGCGAAAATAGGCAGTCTAGTGAATATGTAAAGCTGAACCAACAGAGAATTAGTGTTTGTCAGCAGGAATTGCAGGACAAACCGGGCGAGGAAAAATAGGGCGATCGCACTTGCAACGGCTTGCACCCGAAACTCCAGCAACTTCAGCGGTTTGAGGGGGCGCGGGCTTTTGGCGCGCCCTGCTTCGCGCCAAGTGAGTTGGTAAGTATCTGGGCTGGCGACTCCGGGGATATCTGTTGGGGAACCGGAACTATTTTCGCCACTAATTTCTGTATCGGGTGCGGTTTCTGTCGAGTTTTCCGGTGCAGAAGTCTGGCTTGTGGGGGGTGGAGGTGGCGGGGAAATATGTTGCGATTTGGCGTTTCCAGGCGCGGCAGTCGGCTCTAAAGGTAAAAATCCTGTTTTTTTGTCTGCGGTAGGTCGATCGCCCCCTGGCGTTTGTTTCGGCGATTTTGTTCCGGCATCAAAGGCGACAAAGCCTGTTTCGGGGGGAGTTTCTGCGGATTTTTGTTTATTTGCCGGTGGTTTTGGGGGGCGAGGGGGGGTTAATTCTGTTAAAGCGCGATCGGCCCAAGTTTTGACTTGAGAGTTGGGACTTTTGGCGAGGGAAGAGCACAGGGCGATCGCCTTTTTGACATTACCGGTTGCTTTGTACGCAGCCACCAACCCCATCTGCGCGCGGATTGCCGACGGCCCATTAGCTGCGGTTTGAGTAACGGATTCTAAAAGGGCGATCGCGGTGGGGTAATCCTGCTGTTTCAAAGCTGCTAGCCCAGCCTCTAGAGACTGTTTTGCAGATGAATCCGCCGGATTTGGATTAGTGGGAGGTGCCATGACTGTGCTTTCGCTAGCGTCCTTTCTAAGATAGCTTTGCTGGTCGATCGATTACGGTTTTAACTCACATCTTGTACCATTGTCAGCAACAGGCAAGATGCCTGTTCCACAAAAGATAAATTTTCTTGTGGAACAGGCATCTTGCCTGTTCACAAAAGCTGATTGAGAAGGGTGCAATATCTCAGTTTTAACATATGCCCTAAATGCGCTCGCCCATAATTGATATCTATGCCCAATTTCAATCCCCCATTGGTATAATAAAATAACTCCTCACCTGCACACTTATGCCAATTGACGACGAAGATTTTGAAAGCGAAGCTATTAGCGGCGATCGCCAATTGCGACTATTCACAGACAGACACGAATTTACCCGCCGATTTGCCTTTTATTTAAACGAAGACCCGCTCCGCGAACAAATTTTGTATTTTTACGGCGATGGAGGCAACGGCAAGTCATTGCTACTAAAACACTTGCAGTATAACTGCTGCAAAAGATTTTCGCCGCAGGTTTGGCAACAATTGCGCGCACTCCCAGAATCAAAAGCCGCCGAAGTTGCTGATTTCGTCCGCCACGCTGAACCTAAAACCTATACTCCCATACCCGTAGTCAGGCACGATTTCGGATTGATACCGATTAAAGAAGATAAACCGCAAGATAGATTTTACGGCTTGCTGATGCTGCGCCGAAATCTGGCAGAAGCAGCCAAGAAATATAAATTTAAGTTTCCCAATTATGATTTTGCTTGCTTTTGGTATTTGCTGAATAAAGGCGAGTCAAACGCAACTCTCGAACAACTTTTCCCCGATGATGTCATGGAATTGTTGACACCTGTAGTTGAAACTTTTGCAGAATTTCCGGTGGTGGCGCAAGCTGTAGCGGTGCTCAAAGGGTTAGATAAATTGGGCGGGATTAAGCGGGCGATGAAATTAATTCAAAAGCGCCTCGGTGTCAGCGACGACAAGGCCGAGGAAATTCGCCGCAAAGATATTGATACTGAGTTGATCGACTGTTTGCCGAAATTGTTTGCAGGTGATTTGAATGCGGCAATGGCTGGGAAACACAAACCAGAACGCCTCGTCATGCTGTTCGATACTCACGAGAAAATGTGGGATGAAAAACGCCCTTCTCAGGGAATAAATTTTTGGTATCAAGATGAGTGGTTTCGGCGGTTGCTGAGGGCGATCGATTTCAAAGCGGGGATTGTGGTTGCTGTAGCGGGGCGAGATTGTCCAGTCACACAACTGCGGTGGCCGAATGCGTCGAAGTTTCCAATTCCCGAAGATTATATAGATGCACAATTGGTTTGGCATTTGTCTCCGGCTGATGCTAGGGATTACCTGCACAAAGTGGAGATTGACAAGGCAGATTTGGCTGATGCTGTGATTAAATATGCCAGCGTCAATCCTGATGAGAGTTGGGACGATTTGCAGGTACATCCGTTTTATTTGGGTTTGTGCGCGGATGTGGTGCTGGCAGAAAGAAGGCGGGGAATTGAGTTGCTGTCGTCGGATTTTGCGCGGGTTCCGAGGTTGGAAAATAAGACTGCGGAGTTAACAGATCGGTTGCTCAGTTATGTAGATCGCGAAGTGCGATCGGCGGTGCATTCGCTGAGTGCTTGCCGCGCTTTTGATGAGGATTTGTATGTGAAATTGGGAGTGGGTTGTCACTTCCAGGCAAGCAGTGCAAATTTTGAGATTTTGACGGGTTTTTCCTTTCTGTGGAAATCGCAGAAGCGGGGGGAGAACTGGTATCGGATTCACGATTTATTGCGACGCTTGGATGCCGATCGGGATAATCCGAAAACTCGCAGAGCTCATGAAGTTTTAGAGCAGCATTACCGGGAATTGGGGAATGCGGCTGAGACAATTTTTCATGCTAATCGCTTGGATTGGCTGCGGGGTGTGAAGGAATGGGTAGAGGTGTTTGAGGAAGCGTCGCGGCTGAGTCGTTACGGGGAATGCGAGTCGCTGCTGGGAGTTAGAGGTGAGTTGTGGATTAAGAGTGACTTTTTGCTTGGTAGAATTTCAAAATTGGAGGGAGATTACTATGCTCAATTGGCTAGATATGCAGAGGCCAAACACGAATATTTAGAGGCAGTTGCAGCTTACGATCGCGATCTCATTATAACTCCAGATGATAATGATACGCTGAACAACAAAGGGCTTGCGCTGCAAAAAATAGGTAATTTACAAGCAGAGTTAAGTGAATTTGAGGTTGCAAAACTATCTTACTTAGAGGCGATCGCAGCCTTGAATTCTGCTTTACTTATTGTACCAGATGATATCGACGTTCTCAAGAACAAAGGGCTTGCGCTGCAAAAAATAGGTAATTTACAGGCACAGCTAAGTGAATTTGAGGCGGCAAAACTTTCTTACTCAGAGGCGATCGCAGACTATAATTCTGCTTTACATATTGCACCGGATTATCTCTATGCTCTCAACAACCAAGGGAATGCGCTGAGAGGTCTGGGTGATTTGCAAGCAAAGCTAAGTGAATTTGAGCCGGCAAAACTTTCTTACTGTGAGGCGATCGCAGCCTTGAATTGTGCTTTACTTATTGCACCGGATTCTATCGCTGCTCTCAACAACAAAGGGAATGCGCTGCAAAGTCTGGGTAATTTGCAAGCAGGGCTAAGTGAATTTGAGGCGGCAAAACTATCTTACTGTGAGGCGATCGCAGCCTTGAATTGTGCTTTACTTATTGCACCGGATTCTATCGCTGCTCTCAACAACAAAGGGAATGCGCTGCAAAGTCTGGGTAATTTGCAAGCAGGGCTAAGTGAATTTGAGGCGGCAAAACTATCTTACTCAGATGCGATCGCAGCCTTGAATTCTGCTTTACATATTGCACCGGATTATGTCTATGCTCTCAACAACCAAGGGAATGCGCTGAGATGTCTGGGTGATTTGCAAGCAAAGCTAAGTGAATTTGAGGCGGCAAAACTTTCTTACTCAGAGGCGATCGCTGCTTACAATAGAGCTTTACTTATTGCACCGGATGACATCATTGTCCTAAACAACAAAGGTATTGCACTGAGAATACTGGGTGATTTACAAGCAAAATTATCTGAGCAACAGGAAGCACTCAAGAATTGGCAAGAGGCTCTGGAAATGTTTAATCGATCTTTAGCCATTGCTCCTAACAACGATCTGGTTCGCAATAGCCGCGATGCGCTGCAACAACTCCTCGATAATTTGGGTGACGATACTGTCAGCAGTTAGCTCGCTCGAAATGAGTAAAGACGTGGCATTAAGGAGGAGGATGTGTCGAGTTAACTTAAACCGAACGGCCGCCAGGGAATTAATTCCACGGGGCTTTTAGCAAAAGTCCTCGCTATGACGACTAATGAATTCTTCAGTCCTCATAGCGAGGACTTTTGCTTTGAGGCAGGGGTTGAAACCCCTGCCGGACTCAGGGCTGACCGTTAAAGGCCCGCCCTCGAATTTAGCTATTTAACCTTGCAGCTTACCGCCCAGATTGTCTCGGCGATGTACCATCAGCCCGCGAACGACGGATCAGCACGCTCATCACCTGCTTCGGATTAGCCGCACGTTGTAGGGGACTCCAATCGCCCACTTCTGCAAATCCCAGCCGGTACAAAGTGAGTATGGTTTCCCGGACACCCTTCGGCGAACCGACAACCGTTAACAGCACCACTTCCTGTTCGCATACTGCTGCTGAGTCGTCATTTGGGCATTCAGATTTGTTGTCGTCAGGCACGAATTCCTGTGACATAATATGTTCTCCTGGTTTTGGGTTTTCTAGGAAAACCCAAAAACCCAGCCGCCCCGCATTTCAAGACATAGCAGGGCGGCTACAGAGAATGTTAAGATTCTCGGAGCCTCCAGACTGCCTTGTACAGTTTGGCGGTTAGCTGTCCATTGCTGTTAGCGCAGCTTTGGGCAGTGCAACTAGATTTTTGGGCGACGCGGGCTGCCTCCTCTACAAGCAAGCAACCTCTCACTTCAAAGCGTAGCCGCAGATGGGGGCCGCCGTCAATCGATTTTGGATTTTAGATTTTGGATTTTGGATTGAAGAGGGGGATTGGGAGGTTTTGGGCCGGGCTGAGGATTTAGCGTTATAACTAGACTAAGAGAGCCCCAGGATAATTATGCTGCACGATCTTCAGCAATCTCACCCACAAGACATACAGACTATTACTCAGGTTTTGGCAAAAATCACCAACCGCACGCCGGCTCAGATTAAACCATTACTAGATGCGATGCTCAAACGCCTAATAGAACCTCAACAACCTCCCTTTTACGAAACAGCTACCCCAACAGAATGGTCAATAGCATTTCAAGAATGGGTTGACAGTCATCGTACCCTAAATCTCCCCACTCTTTCAGATGAAGCTATTAGCCGAGAGAGCATTTATGGAGACAGAGGTTAAATGCCATTCCTCGTAGATACAAACATACTTCTGCGTAGCGTCGATACAGCACACCCAATGAATTATGATGCCGTCAATGCCGTGATTACTCTGCGCGATCGCGGGAACAACTTTATATCGTACCCCAAAATTTGATAGAGTTTTGGAACGTTTGCACGCGCCCGATCCAGAGAAATGGATTAGGACGAACTGCAAAAGAAGCAGAGGCAGAAATTAATCGCTTAAAACAACTTTTTCCTCTGTTGTTGGATACCGAATCAATTTATCAAGAATGGGAACGACTGGTGATAACGTATAAGGTTATAGGTGTCAACGTTCATGATGCGCGGCTAGTTGCTGCTATGCTTGTTCATGGTTTAACCCATATCCTAACTTTTAACATTACTGACTTTTCTCGTTATTCAGAAATTACTGCTGTTAATCCCCCAACTGTAAGGCCTTAATTAATTTCAATTTTCTCAGCTATCGCCCTTCAAAAAAACGCTCCCCGATTTTTGGGAGGATACGGCAGTGCCTTTTCCCTACAAATCCTACAATAAATATCATTTGTAGGGACACAACAGTGTTGTGTCCTTTGGCTGTGGTAATCAGGGTTTTTTGTTAATAACAATCCCGATTTTTGGGAGGAAACGACAATGCCGTTTCCCTACAAACCAACTATCCCCCTCACTCCTCGCTCACAGCCAAACCAGAAACCACAGGCGCGATCGCATTTAACTTCAACACAGGATGCTCCCCTTCCACCTGTCGGCAATTCCACTCATTTCTAAACAGCAAAACTGGCCTTCCCCAAGTATCTTTCACCGTCACCGTATTAAAAAGCCGCCCAACTTTTTCCAGCGCATCCCAACCGCCGTCAACCCAACGAGCTACACTGTAAGGCAACATATCGATCGTCGTTTCCACATTATATTCCGACTGCATTCTGAACTGCACAACTTCAAATTGCAACTGTCCGACAGCCGCCAAAATTGGCTCGCGTTTCGACTCATCAACCGAGTACATAATTTGCACTGCGCCTTCTTCCTGCAACTCCGAAACGCCTTTGCGGAACTGCTTAAACTTAGAAGGATTGGGATTTCTCAAAAAAGCAAAAAGTTCAGGAGAAAAACAGGGAATCCCTTCATATTCCAGTTTTTGGCCGGTGTAAATAGTATCGCCGATCGCAAATACCCCCGGATTGTTCAAACCGATCACATCGCCCGGATAAGCAACCTCGATCGACTCCCGATCCTGAGCAAATAACTTTTGAGGCCTTGACAAACGCACCGTTTTACCGCTGCGAGCGTGAGTCACGTTCATGTCCTTTTCAAACTTGCCCGTACAAACCCGAATAAACGCCACGCGATCGCGGTGTCTCGGGTCCATATTCGCTTGCAATTTAAACACAAACCCCGTAAAATCTTCATAAGTTGGCGGCAAGTCTCCGGCGCTGCTCTTGCGGGCGATCGGCTTCATAGCGTAATCTAAAAACGCCTCTAAAAACAGTTCGACCCCAAAATTGCTCATCGCGCTGCCAAAGAAAACAGGCGTCATTTTTCCAGCCCGAACCAAGTCTAAATCGAGTTCAGTTCCCAACTCATCCAGCAGTTCTAACTCTTCTTTGAGCTGATAGTAAAGGTCTTGTTCCAACAAATCTTCAATGCGCGGATCGCCCAATTCGATGACAGTATCAACAGCAGCGCGAGAACCGTGTTTAGCCCGCTCGAATAAGTGAATTTTGCGCGCCCTGCGATCGAAAACACCTTTAAAGCGATCGCCCGTACCTATCGGCCAATTTACCGGATAAGTTTGCAACCCCAATTCTTTCTCAATTTCGTCCAACAAATCCAAAGGTTCTCTGCTAGGGCGATCGAGCTTATTAAAGAAAGTAAAAATAGGCAAACTTCGCAGCTTACAAACTTCAAATAACTTCCGAGTTTGCGGTTCCAAACCCTTAGCAGCATCCTCCAGCATCACCGCATTGTCAGCCGCCGCCAGAGTTCGATAAGTATCTTCGCTAAAATCTTGGTGTCCCGGAGTATCGAGCAGATTAATGTGATAATTTTGATACTCAAACTGCAAAACAGTAGAAGTAATAGAAATTCCCCGCTGCTGTTCCATCGCCATCCAGTCAGAGGTAGCGTGTCGCTGAGCCCGCCGCGCTTTCACAGAACCTGCTTCGTGAATTGCACCTCCGTAAAGCAGCAGCTTTTCTGTCAAAGTAGTTTTCCCCGCGTCGGGGTGGGAAATAATAGCAAAGTTGCGCCGGCGCTCAACAGCAGTTAGCAGTTCAGTTTCGAGTTCAGTTGTCATTACAAATTAGGTAGGGGAATCATCACCCGATCGTCATTATAGCCTGTGCTACAGTGGCTATTAAAGGTAAAATTATCACTAAAGTCAAGGAAGAAAAGTAATATGTACGACTCCGACAAGCGGAAGCTGCTATCACTGGTGTGCCACGGGGCGATTTTTTTCAGTACCTTAGTGTTCTCGATCGGAGCGCCGATCGCTGTATTGTTAGTATCAGATGACCCCGTTGTCAAAGAAAATGCCACAGAAGCGATCAATTTTCACCTTAATGTATGGCTGTACAGCACCGTGATTGTGGTGTTAACTGTCGTCACTTTTGGTCTTGCTGGCTTTATCCTAGTGCCAATAGGTTATCTTCTGCACTGGGGACTGACAATAATGGCTATCCTCCACGTTTTGCAAAATCCTAACCAAGCTTACCGCTACCCTTTTATTTTCCGAATAGTTTAGACAGCAAATCGCACTTCACTATCGATTTCAACAACCCGATTTCTTCAAGAAGAAACCGGGTTTTTAATTGTTTTATAACTCACGGGAAAAATCATTTTAAGGTTCGCATTGTGCACCCTACCCGATAGAAATTGTGCGTATTCTTAAGTTGCGCATTGGGCATCTACCCGATATAAGTAAGGTATTCCCTGTGCGCTGTACCGAATATAAATTGTGCAGAATTACCGATCGACTAAAACAACATTACCAATTCCCAACTTTCATCGAATTTCAGCAACTCTCGCAGCCTCTGCAGGCGGCATAACTGCCTCTTTAGCATTCAACTTTTGATTCAACTCGCGAATCCGGCGCGACAGCAAGCGAATAATATTCACAGCAATTCCCGGCGTTTCATCAATCGCATCGTAGAGCTGCATTTGAGTCAGCATCAAACACTCGGATTGTTCGAGAGTAGAAATAGAAGCCGAGCGAGGTTCTGCATCAAACAGCGACATTTCCCCGAAACAAGCCCCGGCTTTCAACTGTGCCAAATCCCGATCGCCTATATGCACTCGCACCGTTCCCGATACCAAAATATAGAGCGATCGACCTTCTTGTCCTTCCGTAAAAATCCTGTGCTTGGAAGGAAACGAAAGTTCATCCATTACCGATGCTAGACGCACGAGAAAATCATCCCGCAGTTCCTTAAAAATCGGAACCTCCCTGACAAATAATAGGCGTTCGACGCTGGTTAACATAATGCGATGCAGTGATTTATTTAAATTTAAACAAAGGAAGAGGAATTGGGCATTGGGCATTGGGCATTGGGAATTGGGCATAGTTTCTTTTTATTTCCTCTTCCCTCTTCCTTCTTCCTTCTTCCTTCTTCCTTCTTCCTTCTTCCTTCTTTACCTTTTCCCCCCAGCACCCAACTCTGCCATCATCTCTTCAACTTGAGCTGATACCAAATTATCGGGGTCATTTTGCAGCCTGGGCAACAATTCGACCAAAGCCCGCGGCGAGGCTATTTTCAAATAGGCTAACACTGCTTCGCGGACAAAACCCGTCGGGTGTTGCAGACAGACAAGAGTTTGTTGAGCGGTAAGGCTCCAGCGCGCTTCCCTCGCCAAGTGAAAGCAGCACGCCAAAGCCCAATCCGAAAGGAAGTGGCGCAATTCTAGCAAGCGACGCAAGCGATCGCTAGGGGCTAGAGGTTTGTAAACCATCAATTCGGAGAGATTGCTCAATTTTTCTCTTTCCGAGTGCTGATCCAACAAATTGATCAGCGATCGCTTCCTAGCTATATCCACAGTATTGTCGAGAATTTCCAATCCCCTAGCAACCAAAGAAGGTTGGCCGGAAGCGAGGTTGAAAGCAGCGGCTTGTACTGTGTCCAGCGGATAAAGAAACTTCATCAGCAAAAAACACCGCTCCTTAGCATCAGCTTCCAACCCCGCCAGAGCCCGCTGCAACAATTGAGCCGTATCGTTCCCAGGTGCTCCGGTGCTGTTGGCATCCCGATCGGAGAAATTGCCGTAGGTTGTTACCCCAGACAAATCTACCAGACCTGCATAAATTTGACCGATAAACATTAACTCCTGTTCGATGAGAGTTTCCAAGCCGCTGCGGCCGATGCGGTCTAGAGCGCCTTCTATCCCCGCTTCCGAAGGCATTTTCAACAGGATGCGGAGGATGTTGCGCCTGGTAGTTCCCCAAGCCGTCATCAAATTGCTGACCAAAATGTCGATCGCCTCGGGAGTCCCAATTTGACCCAGAGCCGTCCAAGCTTGCAACCTGACCAAATCCGACTTGTGGATGTCCTCAGCCAAATACACCAGCAAAGGAATCGCGTCGTTGTGAAGTTTGACTATAGCCTGCAAAGCTGCTTCCCGAGTCGATTTGTAACCGAGTCCGCGCAGCAGCGAAGGATAATATTCTTCCGAATGAGTAGACGAAATCACGTCTAACAGAGCGCAGCGCACTCGCAGAGATTCATCTTGCAACAGATTGGGGATGTGCAGGCGCAATCCTTGCAAATAATCAGCTTCTCCCAGAGCCCGCGTCCCCATAACACGTTCCCGCTCTTGTTTGTGCGTCAGCATTTGGCGCAGCGTGTTAGTAGCCTCTGCCTTTTGCTGGCGATCGCCCCTTCTCATAATTAAAGCAGCCGCCGTACCCCGCACCACCGGATCGACGGTCGGCTGCAAGTAAGGCCGCAAGCTGTCAATATTCGGTTCAGCTTCCGTCAGCCAGATGTAGCGCAAAGCCAAGGCCAGCACCTCCGGCGGCAAGGATTGCTGCGAGAGTGCGCGGACAGATTCTAAATATGCGGGGTTCGGGTGTTGCAGCATCGTTTCCAAGCTCTGGCGCTGCAAACCTGGGGACAGCGAATCGAGGATGGGAGCCAGAACTTCTCCGACATTTTTGGGGTCAATTTGCGTCAGGAGTTCTATGCAAGAGCGCTTTTCATCTTCGCCCCCCGGCTTTTGTAGAGTTTCCACCACTGCGCGCTTGAGAGCTTTGAGGTCAACGTCTGTGACGCCCAAGCGCCCCCGCTCCGCACTTTTGACCAACAAACCCACGTATTGAGAGCGGATCAGCCATACCACAAACACCCACACTAGCGCCAACACCACGATCGCGCCAATAAATATCAAGCTTTGCTGGTCGTGAAATGCCTTTTCGTCTTGGCGGGGGAGTATCTTGTCTGTCACCCACAGCATAATCAGGATGCCAACTCCTGTAACTCCGCAGGACAAAGGTTCGCCCACACCGTTGACCAGAGTTTGAATGCCCGATCGAATATTGTCGGGAATTGGTTGGAACAAAACCGGGCTAACGGTTTCTAGCAGCGTGTAGTGCAGCAGTTCGTCTAAAAATCTCAGCAATATCAGTCCGATGAACACAGATACTAGCTGGCCCAGGGATGCTCCTATGGTCAGCACCCCAAGTATCGCGATACCCGCCGGCAAAATCACCGCCGTCACGAATACACCGATTCTTTCTACCAAGCGACTGGATGCGAACCACTGAGTCGCCACTTGAAACAGACCTTGTATGCCTTCGTAAATGCCCAGGAAGCTAGCGATCCAGCTAGCTCCGTCCCCCGGGTTTTGGTATTCTAGCTGGCTGTAGAATTGGAAATCTACCAGGACATAGAGGACTTCTGCGAGGACGAAGAAACTGACTAGAGGTACGGCGTATTTTTGCAGCGGGCCTGTAACTTTGCGAGCGGTAAATTCTTGTTGGTCGTCGTCTTCATCGTCATCTGTCCAGTGAGCTGTTTCCGGAAATGCTTGACGGTATTTTTCCGTGAGGTAGTACAGCAACAGCGAGCCTGTCGCCACCATCAACCCCGATATGAGGGTAACGTTTTTTAGTCCGACTACGTGCAGCAAAACAGGCAGAGAAAATCCGCTGACTACTCCAGCCACTAGATAGCCGCTGCTGACTAGGGGATAGGTGCGCTTGATTTCTCTAATATTAAACAGTTGGTTGGAAGTGATGGAAGTGTTAAGGTCGTTCAGGACATAGCAAGCTTCCACCCACAGCCACATCAAAAAAATAGTAATAAAAGCAATGCTTATCCCAGCTATCTTAGTATTTTCGTAGCCGATGCCGAATCGAAACAAAAATAGCGGTACCGACATCATTCCCAGAACCACTACGACGGTGCGCCTTAGCGGCAGGATTTTTTGCAGCCACGAGTAGACAAATCCCAAGCCCGAACCGATAAAGGCGCTGGCTATGTAGATATAAGGCATTTTGTCGGCACCGTACTCGTCTAGGAACAGACCTACCGTGCTCAGTTCCAGCCAGATCAGCCCGACGGAGGTTAGAGTGTAGACGAGGAACATCAGTACGGTTCGCTCTACTTCTTCCGATCGCAGGTTGAGCGAGCGCAGCACTTTTTGTCCTGCTCCCGCCCAAGCGCTGATTTGAAAATTTTCCATGCTTCTCGTGCGTTGATATCCCGATTTGTGGTAGCGTGTCACCGAGTTCCGGCATCCAGCAGAGCGATCGCCAGTCGGTCGATTTTAGATTTTAGATTTTAGATTTTAGATTTTAGATTTACTCCACAGACGAATCTGAAAGAGCGAACTCGGGTCTAAAATTTTTGGCCCTCCACGACAGCAGTCGGAAACTTCTATCCGTTTTTGGGCGGGGTCATTAGTCTCTTGTCACCAGTCTATTACTATTGACTGATGACTAATGACTATCTATTTATACTTTCTTCGGCGACAGCAGCATCATCATACTGCGTCCTTCTTTTTTCGGGGCTTGCTGCACTTCTGCTATTTCCTGCAAATCTGTGGCCATGCGCTTGAGCAAGTCCTCTGCTAGGTTGCTGTGTTGGATTTCCCGACCTCTGAACATGATCGTGGCTTTTACTTTGTCCCCAGATTTGATAAAGCGGTCTGCTAGTTTGAGGCGCACTTGGTAGTCGTGTTCTTCAATTTTGTAGCGCATCTTCACTTCCTTCACGTCGGCAGTGTGCTGCTTCCGCTTTGCTTCTCGCGCTTTCTTTTCCTGCTCGAATTTGTACTTCCCATAGTCCATGACCCGGCATACGGGCGGGTCAGCTTTGTCGCTGACAAGTACGAGATCCAGTTCTTTTTCCTCTGCCAGGCGCAGCGCTTCTGCGGGTGTCAAGATCCCTAGTTGCGCGCCGTCGGTATCGATCACCCGGATTTTGGGGTATCGAATGTTTTCGTTGATCTGGGGTAGGTTGCGATTTTGTCTTCTTTCAATCACAGGCATGAATGGTTTTACAAGCAGTAGTTTAATAGCGAAGCTTCTTGATAGTTACAGGTTTGAACAGTCCATATTTCACTTGGACGATCGAACTGTTTTGTAAGGTTTTACCCTTAGCGGACGTACTACCGCGCCCTGTGTCCCCTCCGCTAAAGCGTTGGGGAATATTTGGACGATCGTAAATGAATTCTTACAATACTTGCTATTCTACTCAGTCTGGCTGAGTTTCTGTCTAGTTTTATTTTAACTTCACACACGATCGCCCGCCCGGTTGCCCGATTGATGACAAAACGGTCAAAAATTCAGGGTAAAAGGTTAATGATGAGGTAAAACGGCTTTTTTACCCCATCTCGCCCGGTCTGGCCAGTCCCCCAAGTCGCCGGATTTCCCTTGTAGAATGAGGTATAAGCAAGTGTAAATTTATGTTGCGATCTGAGGCAAAATTGGCAAATTCTCTGCTGTGGCACCAACGGGTGGGAACTCAACGAGACTGGATGTGGCGGGGTTGGCAAACTCGCTACACTTATTTGCGGCCTGCTTTGGGGCGAAATCAAGACGCGATCGAATCTCAAGATTCTGCGGCCGGGGGAATTGCCCCGCGCGCCTCGGGAACGCCGATTATTTTACTGCACGGGTTTGGAGCTTCGATCGGTCACTGGCGACAAAATCTCGCCCAACTCGCCGAAAACCAAACGGTTTACGCCTTGGATTTGTTGGGCTTTGGCGCTTCGCAAAAAGCTCCGATCGACTACTCTGTGTCTTTGTGGGTCGATCAAGTTTATGATTTTTGGCTGACTTTTATCAGAGAGCCGGTTGTCTTGGCAGGAAACTCGATCGGCTCGCTGATTTGTTTGGCCGCAGCGGCGGCTCACCCGGACATGGTGGCCGGCACGGTGATGATTAGCCTCCCAGACCCCTCTGTGCGAGCCGAGGCTGTGCCTGGATGGCTGCTCCCGGCGATCGAAGCTGTGGAAAGTTTGTTTGTTTCCCCGCTCTTGCTCAGGCCTTTGTTTTATTTTGCCCGCAAGCCTTCCTTTGTCCGCCGCTGGGTTTCCTTTGCCTACTCCAACCCCGAAGCTGTTACCGACGAATTAGTGGAAATTCTAGCAGGGCCTGCGGGCGATCGGGGAGCAGCCCGCGCCTTCTGCGCTTTATTTAAAGCTGTAGGCAGTTCACAATTTTGCCCCAGTGTCAAGACTGTAATGCGAAATTTAAGAATCCCGATGCTGTTAATTTGGGGCAAACAAGACCGGATGATTCCCCCTCGGTTTGCCCGACCGCACCAATTTGTCGAATGCAATCCCAATTATGTAGAGCTAGTTGAATTAGATAATGCGGGCCACTGTCCCCAGGATGAATGCCCGGAACAAGTAAATCAAGCAATTTTGAACTGGATGAGCGGGAATTTTGCACCTATGGGCGAGAGCGAATTGCAGCGATGTTGATTAGACAGGGGGCGGTGCGTTCCTAACGGACAAAAATAACTTGCGAGTATCTATCCCGCTCAAAAATAAAGTGGTTAGAACTCGATCGCACTCGGTGGTATGGTATAGCAGATGTTGAAGGAAGAAGGAAGACCGAAGTTGCGATCGACCTTTTATGTTTGAGCAATTAAGAACGTTCTAACCGTCAGGTGTGGTTGCTATATTACAAAACTTCCCTCACTGGAGAGTCAGTAGATTTGAGATTGACTTTAGGGCCGCTCATGGAGGCTTGAACTAACCTCAACAACCTTTTTGCTTGAGGCAAATCCTTTGGGAAAGCAAGTTTCCGTCTTTTTGTGAGGTCATTTATCTACTTTATTTTAGGGTCGCTTTTTTCATAAATTCAGAGATTGACACAATCGCCAAGATCGTGTATCTTCTCTAACTGGTAGTATATATATAAGCCATGCAGTTAGTCGAAAGGCAGATCGTCAAACCAAAAGACAGGTTTTATCCAGAAGCCGATCTATTGTTTTTGCTGTCCAAAAAACTTTACAACTGCGATAACTATATCTACCGTCAAAACTTTTTCCCCCCTCAACCAACCAAAGCTCTGGCTGTCCATCGTGCACTCAAAAAGAGTGTTAATGACAAAGCATTGCCCGCCAAAGTAAGACACAACACTCTCCGGTTACTGCTGACAGCATGGACTAGCTATCATAGTTTCACCTTGGCGGGCGTAGTCGCGATCGCCCAACGAAGTTTCAAGCAGCACCGAAAATCCCTGACTCTAAAAATTCAAGAAAAAAAGAGAGAAGGGGCGCTATGTAGTTGTACTTGACTGTCAAAGTCTCAGCAACAAGGCTTGTCCAAAAAGATATGCCAGTTGGTCTGGGACTAACTTTGGCTGCCCTCAAAAGTCGAATTAATCTTGGAAATCCGGATTGTTCCCGAGATAGGTTGTTAAGTTGTTGGGGTGCTTTATGAAAAGTTAGAATAAAACGCAAATGTAAAGCGGATTATAACCCTTGCCGTAACGAGCTTCGCCAATATTAAAGAGCTATGAAACCCCTCCCTGGAAAATCCGTAAAATTCTACGTTCTAACTTGTACCTTCTAGCTTCAAGAGACGCCTTGTTTCTTCTTCCTAAAATAAATACCTTCCCTTGTACCAGCAATCTTTCAGTCACCTTATAACCGATCGCCCCCAAGTATACGGGAAAGTTCAAAAATGCCAGATTCTGGTGGCATTTCGGAGCCTGTTAACGCATAAAAAAGTCAATTTAGCCAACAACTGACGGCCTATCGCCCCCGGTCTGCTGGCGGCTAAATGCTGAAAGCCGATCGAACAAGCAGCGCCCTACCAGCTTTTGGCAGTAACGCAAACGAGGAAAAAACTGTCGTGAAATTCCACTGGCTACTACCGAGTTTCTTAAGTGTATTTTTGCTCGCCGGGGCCGCCGAAGCAGCTAGACTGCAATCTTGGCGGTTTGATGCTTCAGAGAACCGGCTCTACATTACAACAGACGGGGGAGTACAACCCAAGGCTCAACTGATTTTCAACCCGACGCGGTTGGTGATTGACTTACCGGGGACGAGTCTGGGCCGTCCGTCGGTCAGCAAACCGCTCTCAGGGGCGATCGAATCGGTGCGGGTAGGGCAGTTTGACAACGATACGACCAGAATTGTGGTCGAGATCAGAGACGGGTTTACTATAGACCCTCAGCAAGTAAAATTCCGGGGTATTTCTCCGAGCGAGTGGACAGTGGATTTGCCAACGCCGGTGCGGGGAGGAGATCGAAACCCGATTTCAGAGCCTGGGGGAGAAAGGTTATCGGTTCAACCTTCAGCACCCCAAGCCCAGTCGGCCGAGGCGACTGTAGTTCAGAACGTTCAGGTGACGGCGGACGGTTTTTTAGTCGGCACTGCGGGCGGCAGCCCCCAAATTAATTTTCAACAAAGTCGGGCCGGGGACATTGCCACCCTCGATATTGAAGGAGCTACTTTAGCTCCGGGCCTGAGCAGCCAACAGCCTCAAACGAACGGCAAGCACGGGGTTGACAAGATTGAAGTGCGGCAACTGCTAACAGACCCGCCCGTTACCCGCGTGACTTTGCGGATGAAGAGTCCTAATACTCAGTGGCAGGCGTCTGTGAGCAATTTGGGCGGGGTTGTGCTATTGCCTGCAAATGTAAGACAGCCCTCGGTTTCCCGCAGCCTGACTGTAGCTCCTCCAGCAAGACAAGCTCAAGGAAATTTAGCGAGAGTTCAGTCAATTGATTTAGCTAGTAACGGCACGCAACTGGTGGTGAGAACTGACCGCCAAGTCTCCTATACCAGCGGGTGGGACCAGGGGTCGAGAGCTTACTGGATCAGGATCGCTTCTAGTTCTCTGGCGGGGCAAATTCCTCAGCTCGATGCCAACAGTCCTGTATCGTTTAGTGCCAGCCAAGAAGATGCGGAGACTGTGGTGATCTGGGTGCAGCCGCGATCGGGGGTAGAGGTAGGCAGGGTGACGAGGCCGAGTCCGCAGTTGCTGTCTTTGCAGTTGCGATCGAATGCTAGCGCGCAGCAGCCTTTGACTCGCACTCCCAGCCCCCAGCCTTTGCCGAGAAGGACTT
Source organism: Microcoleus sp. MOSTC5 (assembly GCF_036701825.1). NCBI lineage: Bacteria > Bacillati > Cyanobacteriota > Cyanophyceae > Oscillatoriales > Microcoleaceae > Microcoleus > Microcoleus sp. MOSTC5. Next base: position 21,419 of record NZ_JAUBRK010000063.1, read on the forward strand.
TCGGAACGGGCGATTTGCCGCAAGCTTCTAATCGCCGCGCCGTGGTAGCGATCGATCCGGGTCACGGTGGTCGCGATCCGGGGGCAGTCGGGATTCAAAGCATTCAGGAGAAGGAGATTGTTTTGGATATCTCGTTTCAGGTGGCGAGGCTGCTGGAACAGCAGGGGGTTCAGGCGGTGATGACTCGGACTGACGACAGCGAAATCGACCTAGAACCGAGAGTTTCTTTGGCGGAACGGGTGAATGCTAATTTGTTTGTCAGCATTCACGCTAATTCCATTAATATGAGTCGGCCGGATATTAGCGGGATTGAGACTTATTATTTCGAGAACGGGGAAGATTTGGCCCGGGTGATTCACGGCAGTATTTTGCAGGGGACGGGGGCGACTGACCGCCGGGTGCGGCAGGCGAGATTTTATGTTTTGAGGAAGACTTCTATGCCTTCTGTTTTGGTGGAGGTGGGTTTTGTAACGGGTGCTGAGGATGCTGCTAGGCTTTCTGACCCAGCTTACCGCAGTCAAATGGCGGCTTCGATCGCTCGCGGCATTTTACTTTATCTTCAACAAAGATAATATATTGCCGGAGGGATTCGGGATTGGTAATTGGTAATTGGTAATTTTCCCTAATGACTGATGGCTGATGACTGATGGCTGATGCCTGCTGACTATTGACAACCGACTATTGACAATTAACAAATGACAACAGACTCTGGACAAAAAAGAATCGGTATTTTTGACAGCGGCGTGGGCGGTTTGACGGTTTTGACCCAGTTGTACCGACAATTGCCCAACGAATCGATACTTTATTTTGGAGATACGGCGAGGCTGCCTTACGGGACTCGCGGGCCGTCGGAAATTGTGCAGTTTGTGCGCGAAATTATGGTCTGGCTGGTGGAACAGGATGTGAAAATGGTGATTATGGCCTGCAACACCAGTTCTGCTTTGGCGATGGAGATGGTGCAGGCTGAGTTTGATATTCCGGTGTTGGGAGTAATTCTGCCGGGGGCGCAGGCTGCGGTGCAGCAAGGCAAGCGGATCGGAGTCATCGCAACTCCTGCTACGGCTGCTAGCAATGCTTATCGAAATGCGATTTTGGAGATGGACGATTCTTGCCTGGTGTGGCAGGTTAGCTGTCCGGCTTTTGTGCCGCTGGTGGAGCAAAACCGGATTTACGACCCTTACACTTGTGAGGTGGCTCGGGAATATTTGGCTCCTTTGATTCAGCAGCGCATCGATACGCTGATTTACGGCTGCACTCATTATCCGCTGTTGGCTCCTGTGCTGCGCTCGCTTTTGCCTGCTGGGGTGACATTGATCGATCCTGCGGTGCGGGTGGTGGCTGCTGCTGCCAGAGAGTTGGAGCTTTTGGGGCTGCGGAATGCTGGTACTGCGCTGCCAACTCGTTTTTGCGTGAGCGATCCTCCGCAGCAGTTTGCGGAGTTGTCGGTGCAGTGGCTCGGTTGTACTCCGGCTGTTGAGAAAATATCCTTGCCGACAGTTGTACGATCGCCCGTATCGCTGGAATCTGGCGAATAAGCGGGAAAATTTATAGGTTAATCTAACCCCCCAAAACTCAGGTAAAGCTGGTTCTGGGGGGTTTAATTATTGCGATGTAACCTAGCAATTACACATCAATAGGTAATATTATTGAACAAAAGCTTTGATGAACAATGCAAATAATGTCCTATACGTGCTGGATCTCTTCAGCCTTGAACCATGTCACCCTATGTATCGCAAGCAGTTTTACTTGTAGACGGCTATAACATAATTGGACTTTGGCCTCGACTCCGAGAGAAGCGCGATCGCGACGAACTCGAAACAGCTCGCCGCGAGTTAATAGAGGTTTTAGTTAACTACAGCGCTGTTCAAGATTTTGAGGCTCGACTGGTGTTTGATGCCCACTATCGAGATACTCCCAGCGTTAAAGAAATTATTACTAAAAATTTATCGGTGCACTACACTGACTTCGGTCAGACAGCAGATACTTATATTGAAAAATCTTGTGCAAGTTTGCGCTACGAGTTGCGATCGGTCAAAGGCAAAGGCCGCATGATTGTCGCCACCTCAGACCGAGCGCAGCAATTGACCGTAGTCGGCTACGGTGCCGAATGGATGTCCGCCGAACAACTAGCGGCTGATGTAGAATCCACCGCCCGCCGCAGCGAGCGCCAGCACAAATCCCGCAAACACAATTCCAGTCGCTTTCTAGCCAGTTCGCTCGATCCAGAATCCCAGAAGCGCCTCGCCAAGTTGAGAATGGGGCTGCATTAGCTGCTGAAACCCGCTTGCTGTACGACAAAAAAAAAGTTTATCAAAGGCCTTGCCAAATCCAGTAAGTTCAGCTATTGTTAGTAAATGTGGGTAACAAAAACCCTCAATCCTCGGTAGCTCAGTGGCAGAGCGGTCGGCTGTAATGAATGCAAGCCTTTGGCATCAACCAAAAGCCCTAGTGACATAGCAGCTCTATCCGGTAACGGGTACTGAAAAATCGGGTGAATTCAAGGAAACCGCAGCACTTCGGGTGGCGGCAATCTTGAGCCAAGTCTGGCGAAAGGCAGCGGTTGCGATCGCAAGTAGCCGGAAAGGTGCAGAGACTAGAGATGAGGAGCCTAACCAATAAATCTCATAGCGCCTGACATCCGACGACAGATCACAAACATGATTTGTAGGGATGATGAAATAGTCCGCCCCCTTCGGAAACGTTGGGATAAGTGTAACCGATTGGTCGTAGGTTCAAATCCTACCCGGGGAGTTAGTAAAAGTCTGAAGTTGGAATTTTCCAGCTTCAGATTTTTTGTTTTTATTTTCAGATATGTTTTTCTATAATCTAGATGCAAACACTTTACCTGTATCATGAGCTATCGCGACATCATCACCATAGAGCCGGATAAGCGTGGTGGCAAGCCCTGTATTCGTCGGATGCGGATTACGGTTTACGAAGTTCTTGGCTGGCTGGCTTCTGGAATGTCTATTAGTGAGATTATTGACGACTTTCCAGAACTAACAGAAACAGAGATTAGAGCCTGTCTAGAGTTTGTGGCAGATCGCGATCGTCGTTTAATTGCTTCGGTGAGTGCCGCATGAAACTACTATTCGATCAAATCCGAAGAGTTGGACTTCTATTTTGCCATTGAACCCATTTCCCGCATCCTCAACTGTGGTAATTAAAGTGAGTAGTTCTACTTGTTTGAATTTTTGAGATTGCTTTCGTTACGTTTCTTTGAAGGTGAGCGTCTTTTGGATTTAGATTGAGATTTGCTCTCTTCGGCTTCCTCTTGAGGTCGATCGAGTATTGGTAAAGTGGTTGGCTCATTATTGCTTGCTGGTGTATAGATTTCTTGTAATTTTCCATTTTCTGGAGATCTTGTTGTTATAGTTTCTGAAATTAGTTTTTGTATGCGTGGATTTAGCTGAAAAGTGCTATTGTCTTGAAGCACCTTTATCCGCTCTTGAGCTTGATGTAGGGCAGAGCTAGGCACCTTCATGTGCTCGTCCATCAATTGTTGTACAGAGTTGAGTTTGACAATTTGAGCGACTGCCTTCATGTGCTCGTCCATCAATTGTTGTACAGAGTTAGGTTTGACAATTTGAGCG
>NZ_JAUBRK010000063.1:25111-47546 GCF_036701825.1 Microcoleus sp. MOSTC5
ACTGCCTTCATGTGCTCGTCCATCAATTGTTGTACAGAGTTGGGTTTGACAATTTGAGCGACTGCCTTCATGTGCTCGTCCATCAATTGTTGTACAGAGTTGGGTTTGACAATTTGAGCGACTGCCTTCATGTGCTCATCCATCAATTGTTGTACAGAGTTGGGTTTGACAATTTGAGCGACTGCCTTCATTAACTCAGAGTTACGCATCTTCATTTGGTCTAGGGAGTGCATGACAGAATTAGAAATTTGTATTTGTTCAATAGCTTGTCTTAAAGTGTCGTTATCCTGCTCATCAACCAACTCAATATCAGCAATAGCATTTGTTTCTTCGATAGATTTTGGGTCAATCTCAACCATTAATTTATCCTTAGCTATTTGAAGAAAATCTTGAGTTTGATACATCCAAAATGGCTGGTGTACATACTCATGAAATTCGCGCCTTAGCTCAACGTGCGGAGAAATTATTTGGCCATTTTTCTTGATCCACCAATCTACTTTCTTTTCTCCAGTTACGAAAATAATTGGTCGAGATTCTTTTTTGGCAAATTCTAATATTTGCTTCCACAAGATAAAGTCTCCATACTTCCGTTCATCCTCCTTTTCTTTAGCATCCATAAAACCAGGAGGCTTCTCTCGTTTATACCTATCATCAGCTTCCTTGTACAAATTTGGCAATATTTGTTCATTAAAGGGTTCCCCTACTTTTGAATCAAACAATAAAAGAAGGTTCTCTAGAATGCTGTCTTTATCTGAATGCAGTGAAGAATGATCGCTAGTAATTTGTTCTATTTTTTCTCGAAAAGCTTTCTCCACAGCATCAACTGCATCAAGATAGTGTTTTTGATCGCCAAACAAAAAATCCACCTCAGCAGATACTATCCTTCCTGTTTGCCTAAGAGAACCCCGAAGACTATTAAAGTTCTGTTGTTCTGATTTCCATTTCTCAATTACCGATAGAGCTTTTTGAAAAGATTCTACTTCAGAAGCAATTATCTCTTCTCGGCGCCTCAAAAATTCATCTGCTACTTGGTAAGGCAACCAAATTCTGTTCTTAATTTGTTGTAGTATGTTTAGAAAATTCTCTGCCGTAGAATGCGATACTCGATATAGGTCGAGGAGGAAATTTGTATCAAAAACAAAAGTAGCATCCTCCCACAGCCTTGAAAAATCCGCCTCAGATGGGGGAAGCCTCCAAAAGAACAAGTTTCTCATGTGATTTTAATTGATATATCAATTCTTATGAAGTAGATCGAATTATTTCAGAAAAAGGGATTAGTGCCTAATCTTTGTCTTCAGCAGGCTAAGTTATAATTGTATCTCAGATGCGGTAAGATACTTTGTTTAACCTCAAAATAACTAGCGTTTTGTTCGCACCCGTTTATTCGTCGTCAGGTGTGTCAGAAACGAGACTTTTGATTTGAGTCAACTATTTGGCTGACGCACCCTACCGAATACTAAACATCGCGTTCTGTCCGCACCCATTTGGTTTGCCGCTTCAGGAGAAAACCCAGATACAAAGGAATTTTCCACAGGATGTAAAAAGGAACAGATAAAAGAGTTGCACCGGAAATGTCGTCACGCCCAAATTTAGCCCAAGCGCCGACAATTGAAATTAAAATTAGCAATCCTTGTAGTCCTAACAAGACGGCCGGAATTGGAGATGTTCCGAGGGTTGCTGCTAGTAATGAGGTGGCAAAAGCTGCTAGCCAGATAGCGACTAACAGCGAAAGGGGAGGGACGGATAAGTCAAGGGCGATCGCCAATAAGTCAAACCGTTTTTGCTGTAAAGATGCTGCTGTCAGCCGGGGAGTTTGAGTTAATAATGTCTGTATGTGACCGTGTTCCCATCGGGTTCTTTGACTTTTGGCTGCTTGCTGCTGCTGCGGCAAACACCCGGTGACGTTGGCTTCGGGGCAGAATACGGTTGGATGTCCGGCGATCGCCAAATCCAAACTCATCTGCATATCTTCAACAATATTGCTGCTTGCTAGAGTAACCGATCGAATTATCGACCAGGGAAAAGCCATGCCAGTTCCTGTTAGCAATGATGGAAACCCTAACTGTTTTAATCCGCTGGGACGGACTAAGTTTTTCACGAGAAAGGCTAAAGCAGAAATTGAATCTTTCGGAGTAGGATTGGGCGGCTGTTCCATTAAATAAGTCGCTTGCACTGGTCTTTGTTCGGCAACTGCAACACGGGCTAATTTTTCTATAGAGTCTGGCTGACAAATGCAGTCTGCGTCAACCATGATTACTACTTCTGGGGGGTCGGATTCGATCGACTGCAAGCCGAAATCCAGTGCGTATCCTTTGCCCTTGCGTTGTGTGTCTTGGCGCTCGATCGCACTTGCACCGCAGTTACGGGCGATTTCTGCCGTGGCGTCCGTGCAGTTGTCAGCAATCACTAACAAGCGGTCTTGAGGTGTTAGCTGCGGCAATATGGTGGAGATGGTGGCGGCAATTCCTGCTGCTTCGTTGTAAGCGGGAATTAAAACTGCTACTTTGGGGCGGGGGGCTTTAGTTTCCGCTGTCTCGCCCAGGCCGGACAAGAAAGCTGCACTGCATTCTAGAAATAGAACTGCAACGGGAATGAGAAGGATCAGGGCGATCGCCAATAGCACAACATCAATCAATAAAAACAGTAGCTGATTAATTTCCACAATTCTAGTACCTTAATTTAATTTTATTTGTTGCGTTCATTGAGTTCATTTAATCTAATCGCATCTTTGTTAACTCATTGCACAACGCTATCTAAAGTATCATCATATCATGCGCGCGAAAAATCACCCTTATAACGTTGGTAATGATGACTTAAGTCCTTATAAAACTACTCGCACTGGTGTCCTCGCTACAAATTAATTTGATTGCTCTTATGCGATCGCAAATAATATCATATCATGTCGATTCTAAAAATGGTAAGTATATCAATTTAACTAAACCTTAAACACGCTTAGAAACCAGGTTTCTTGGAGAAAACTGGTTTCTGGGTGTTCTGTTTGTAATCAACTAACAACTTGGTCGATGTTTAGCTCATTCACCCCCTGTGGGTGGCCAGTCAGGAAGCAATCTCCAAACTCAAAACTATGTTCAAGCTACGCTGCATCGGGGATAGCAAAAGGTTCAGATTTTTTGGTGGTGAACTGTGCGGGGGGTGCAAATTCTCTGATATATCTCGACACCGATCGCAAATATCCCACTTCTGCTTGAATAGAATCCAGCGTAGAAAGACTCTCCACTAAGTCATCAAATTCATCAGCAGTAACTCCAGCACTGTTCAGGACTTCTTGGTTAAGCCGCCCGTATATTCCTTGCAGGAGGAGTTCGATAATCTCGCTGTAGTCAGCGATTTCCGTTCCGTAACCTTGCAATTTCTTCGGATGTATCCCCCACTGCAAAATCTTCAACAAGTCTTCGGGGGAACTCCACGCAAAAGAGGAAGCAATCACTTCTTTTTCTGCTGCGACAAGAGCGTGCTTGATTTGCACTTCCGGGAAATCTGGATCGCCGATTAAGCTTTCGAGCTTCGACACTTGTTTATCTAACACGCGCAAAGAAAAAGGAGCTAATTCTACACTCACCATGTCACCAGCATCATCAACACTTCTAAAAGGATCTTCCAAAACATTAATTAGGAGGTGAATGTCTGTAGGTTTTTTCCAGTCAAACTGTCCGAGGAAAAATGGTTCTTCGTATCCCGGCAAAAGTCCTTGAAAATAAATCGGCAAATTTTTGCCTGATTCAAGAATTTTATAAAGAGCTACTTCCAAGGTTTCTGTCGGCCACCCGAGATTACTCACGGCGACAAATTTCAGTTTTCCGGGAACGGACACAACCAGCGAATTCAGCAATAAATGTACGGCTTCGACAAGATTTTGAGCGGTTACGTAGCGGTGCGGTGCGTGAACGTTGACAGTTTTACCTTGCTTTACTTTGTTAGACATTTGCTCGCAAAACAAGCTATTTTCCAACATATGAGTAAAGCGAACCATCCCGTAAGTGACATCTCCTTCTTGAGCTGCTTTGGCAAATTGCCATTCGGCAAACTTTTTGGAGGCGGCGTAAACTTCGGTTGTAAAATATCGAGATGTTTTGCCTGTGGAAGAGAAGATGCAGTGTTCTATGCCGTATTCTTCGCACAGTTGGATGATGTGTTTACATCCTAACAGGCTGGTTGTAACTGTTTCTCTGATTTTGATTTCAGCTAGTCCGGGTTGGCGTTGGGCTGCTAAGTGAAAAACAATTTCTGGTTTTTCTATCTCAAATATGTGTTTCAGCGCCTCGAAGTTGCGAATGTCTGCGGCATAGAAAGTTACTGCACCTTCTTTGGTAAAAAGCGGGAGATTTTCTTCGGGGTTTTGACATCGGGCGTTGTCTGCGGAAATGATTTTCGTGGCGCCTAGTTCGAGGAGTTTTGCGATTAAGAAACGACCGACACATCCTTCTCCACCGGTAATGAGGATGCTTTTTCCTTTGATTTGGCTGCTGACTGCAGATGCGTATAGGTGAATTGTGCGATCGCGCACGTCGCTAAATGGTTCGCTTTCTAATTGTCCGTCGGCTTGATAGGCTGCGATTAGCTGTGCGGTGAGAGCTTGTAATGCCGCGAGCATTTCAGGATCTTGCGGTTCCGGGGAACCCGGGGGAACTAGCTGCTGGATGCGATCGATGATTTCTGCTTTGCTGGCACCTTCAAACACTTCTGAGGGGTTAAATGCACTCTTCACTTTTTGGTCTCCTTTAATTTCTAGGAATACGGTTGCTGATTCAAAATTGTTAAACTGATTTTTGATGGACAGAATCTTTAAAAGCCTGTCTAGATTTAGGATTTTTTAGACTGAAAGCTACTTAATCGGAAAGACACGCGATCGGCTCTGCTACTAATTACTTGTATTAAGCCTACTTGTAGTTTTATTAAGCGCTTTTTTTACCTGCTTACTTTTGCGTTCGGCAAAGTCGGAACCTTCTCTGTTCAAAATTTGTCTCTACAACTATAAACTTAAGTTGCTGACTGTTGGCAATACTAAGAACAGATCTTTACTATTTCTTTGTAATCACCTGCGAGTTTTCACGCAATTTTAAAGTTAATGTAAAGTAGGGTCGGTGTTTAAAAAACTTAACAATATACTTGACATTGATAATAGCATTTTATTACTTAAGAAAAATGTATTTGTTGCTACTAAATAAAATAAAAAATTTAAGTAATATTACGCATAATAACGTCCAATATTTCGCTCCACTGAAAAAATTGCTACCCGAGCGGTGGGGTAGTCCTGCTGTGCCTACCCCTGTATGTGTCGTGCTACTAGGCGCGAACGGTGCGTTCTTTTTTGCTGCCTTCAAAGCCGCGAGCGTCCGCAACATCGTAGCCTCCTGTCCGCAAGCGGCGGTCTAAATCGCTGGCTTCGGGAGAAGTTTTTGCTGCTTCTTCGATCGTCACTCTGCCTTCGAGCACCAGTTTGTAAAGACCCTGGTTGATAATCTGCATTCCTTCGTAAGTATCATGTTCCATCAACCGGAAAGCTTCGTCATCAGCACCTTTCATCAAGTAATCGTGCATGGCAGGTGTATTCACCAAAATATCGTGAACTGCTACCCGACGGTTGTCCACTGTTGGCAGCAAAAGTTGGGCAATTACCGCTACTAAAGAATCGCAAATTTGAATCCGCATCGCCTGTTGTTCCTCAGGCGGGTACAGGTTCAACAACCGATTAAGAGCGTTAATGGCGCTGCGAGTGTGGAGAGTTCCCAATACTAAGTGACCAGTTTGAGCTGCTTGCAATGCTGTATTGATGGTAACGCGATCGCGCATTTCCCCGATCAGAATTACATCCGGATCTTCCCGCAAAACTGCCCGCAAAGCCTGCTGAAACTCGTGGGTATGCAAGCCTACTTCCCGCTGGCTGACCAAGCATTTTTTAGAGGGGTGAATGAATTCGATCGGGTCTTCAATTGTAACTACGTGCTTTTGCTCCATCTGATTGAGGTGGTCGAGCATCGCAGCTACGGTTGTCGATTTCCCCGAACCGGTAGGCCCCGTAACCAATATTAATCCCTGCGATCGCAAAATGATATTTTTGAAAACTTCTGGCAACCTCAAGGAATCGATAGTAGGTATTTCCAAACTGATCAACCGCAATACTAGGGCACCGCCGCTGAGGGAATCAAAACAGTTTAGCCGACACCGCACGAAGCCAGGGTAAAAAATTGCTGAGTCTAATTCCTTGGTAGTTGCAAACTGTTTTCGCTGTTCGGGGGTGAGAATTTCGGCTAGGTAATGTTCAAAAATTTCTGGCGTTACTTTGGGGTGGGTGGTTGCTACTTGCATGACACCCCGAATCCGAAATCGAGGTACTTGGCCGACTCGAATGTGAATGTCGGAAGCTCCTGCGCTATGGGCATCTCTGACCATTTGTTCGATCGTGCTGACGGGTGTCTCGACAGGCCGCTGCTGGGCAGGAGCGGGTGCAGGAGGCGCGGGTGCAGGAGGCGCGGGTGTTACAGCCAAGGGCGGCGGTGGCGGCGGTGTTCGTCGGCGGGCTTGAGCCTCTGGTTGAACGGGTGTAGGATTGTTTAATGGGTTCATTTTTTGGTCTCCAGTCAGTCTATTTTAGATTTTAGATTTTAGATTTTAGATTTACTCCACAGATTAATCTGGGAGCAGGAACTAGAGTCTAAAATTTGGGGAGCGACCCTGACTGAGTGTCGGGGGCTTGTATCCGTTTTTGGGCGGGGTCAATGTGATTTATTGCGAAAAAATGCCCGATTTCTAATCTAATGGCTCGCAGCTAATTCGGTGCTAAATGCTGAGAATATTTTACAATTAGGCTTGATGGGGCGATCGAGTAATTAACAATTGCAACTCCTATGAACATCGGTCACAAAATTGCCGACTGGCTCGAAAATCGCGCTGTTAGCCCCGCCTACGCGGGTTGGCTGCTCTTGGGGATGACGGTTTTCTTTTTTGGGTCTGCGACCAATACAATGTCTGGGTGGCTGTACGCGCTTAGCGGTGGGGGTTTGGCGTTGTTGGGAGTAGCGGCGGTTTTGCCGGGAAAATCGCTCCGTTCCTTGGAAGTCCGCCGCCGCCCGATCGAACCGGTGAGTGCGGGCGATCGAATCACCGTCGAACTAGAAATCGAAAATCGCGCCAGCGAACCTAAGACTTTGTTGCAAGTGGTAGACATCTTGCCGTTTGTACTGGGAGAACCAATCGTCCGCCCGATCGAAGTCATAGACCCTAACAGTATATACAGGGATACATATTATCTAGAAGTCCGGCAGCGGGGCGTCTATCGGTGGCAAGAGGTAAACTTGAGGACTGCAGCGCCTTTAGGGTTGTTTTGGTGCCGGCGCAGTCGCCCAGTCAAAGCGGTGGCAATTGTCTATCCACAAGTTTTGCCGTTGAGCACTTGCCCTTTGATCGATCGCATCGGTCAAGAAGACAGCCCGCAATTTTACAATCGCAGTCGATCGCAAGCTGCTACCGAAGGCCTCACCCGCAACCTGAGACCTTACCGCCACGGAGACCCCACCCGCCTGATTCACTGGCGCACCAGCGCCCGCTACGGAGAACTGCGAGTGAGAGAATTAGAAGTTGCAGCCGGCGGTCAAGAAATTATTATTGCTCTCGACAGCGCTGCGGTGTGGCAACCAGAAGAATTTGAACGAGCCGTAACTGTAGCTGCATCCCTGTACTTCTATGCTAGCAAGCGCCTGTTAAACGTCAAACTTTGGACTGCCGGGACTGGACTCGTCTCGGGGAACAGGGTAGTTTTGGAAACTTTAGCGGCAGTTAATGCTGGAGAAGATGCGATCGATAATCGGTCGAAACTGTCGATTATTTGGCTGACTCAAAACTCTGCAAGTTTAAGCACTCTTTCCCCTGGCAGCCGCTGGGTACTCTGGCCGTTTGCAACTGCTGAAACAGGCGAAAAAATGTTAGTCAAACATGATTTACCCGGTTTAGAAATTCGCTCCGACCGACCCTTAGAACTTCAGTTACAAGCTCCTCTGGAAAGAGCGATTAGTTATTAAGATAGTCCTGGACGCAAGCTACTCTGGAAAGAGCGATTAGTTATGCAACAGTCCGGACAGATTTTCGGTCGGTCAAGCTTTGAGAGAGCCGTATTCTAGAAGCTTTTGGTAGTTTGGATTTAATTTAATCAAAGTCGGGTCCAAATCAAACATGGCGATAAATAGTTCTAGTAAATGCTCATTTAAAGCTTTTCGTTTGAACGACGCTATAGAAAATGAAATAACCTCTGGTGTCGGTTGAGCTGTGACGGTAGCCTCTTGTCTCAAGGTGACTTTGGCTAAATTTAGGGCTGTCAAACTACCATTGACCTGGGCATCCAAGGCATCCAGATTGCGAGATTGGCTATCGACCATTCCGGTATATTGTCTGGCATCACGAAAGATAAACTCAATCTGAAATCGAGCACGATAATAAGCCAAGATATGGCTGGCGCTCAGATTAACATCGGTGGAAAACAACAGAATATACCGCTCTTTCCCCTCGACGAGTCGCACGCTTGCAAACTACACGAATCCGGCGGTCAAGAGAAACCGACCAGACCACGGCAGTCCACAGCTCTGTCCCATCGTCTAAGGTCTCAGTTAACGTGAAATATTTTAATTGTCGCTCCAATGGGGCAACCTTGCCGTCATAGGTTTTCTGACGACCAGGACCAGACCGACGTGGCCCTTGATACAGATATTTTAAATTCGCGTCTTGTCGCAGTTTTCCAATGGCATTCCACCCCAGGTTCACGACCCCATCCACCCATTTCCGTTTGCTGTAGAAGCTATCAGCAACCACATATTCAATTCGTTTGGGTACATAGGTCTGACAATAGGCTAGATGGCCTAAATAGAAATCGACTCGATTCCCACAGACTTGATGCTCTATTTCGGCTGCTAAAGCTCGGTCGGACAGGCCCGCTTCCGTCTGCTGAGCCGATAACGCATAGGCTGTATTCTGCTCTACATCGACCACTGCCACCACCGACCACTCCAATCCCGTCTCGACTTGACCACTCTTGCCGTTGTAGAACCGATCGTGATTGGGTGTATGACGACCACTTTTTTCATGAAACGTCGCATCCACCACTAGGATTTGAACTCCTTCCCGAGAACCGTGGGTTTGAATCAAATGACTATTCACCGATTCAAACCCAATTCCTCTGTTTAGATTTCGACGAAACGTTCGCTCTGACAGGGGACTATAGCGGCTTAAATTGGTGTAGTTGGCTCGACCACAGACGACGAATAGGCTCGTCAAGAATGCGAGGAGAAAGGTTCGTTGCGGTTTGTGAAATGACCCACTGTGGTCAGTGCGTCCGTTAGAATATTCTGTAGGCTATCCATGGCGCAGTCCTTTTTTGAATCTGACTGTACTTTAAGCCCTGGATAGCTTTCCTCGCCACTACCCTTGTAAAAAACTGTCCGGACTGTTGTTATGAGGATTAACTTCATGAGTTTTCAGGTATCACAAACTTTTCCCATTTCGATCGCATATTTAGAGCGCGCTAAGAGTTCCCGCCCCACAAGATTTTAATTGTAGAGAGATAGTTTGATTTTAATGGCGAGCCGATCGAACTCGTTGTCTGAGATGAAAATGTTAATCCCTATCACTCTCTAGTGTCGGGGAGAGTTTCGACTACATACTCAGGTACATACTCAGGTACATACTCGGGCCGATTCTGGGGCAAAGTCTTGGGCAAATTCTCCGGTGGATGTTCGAGCCTGACTCGCCGAATCGGAAGATTTGCAATTAGTGCTGTGGCCCGCTGGTCGCTTTCCAGCGAGAACTCAGACCCGGTGGTATCGATTTCCACGTAGCGAGATACCACCTCTAGAATTTCTCGGCGCATCGACTCAACCATTTCTGGGCTGAGTTCTGAGCGATCGTGGGCTAGAACCAGTTTGAGGCGCCGTTTTACCTCGTCGCGGCTGTTGTCAGGGGTGCGCGGGAAAAGTCGTTCGAGAAGTGTGTGTATCATGGGTCGGGCTGGTTTGTCAAGGGTTAGGCATAGAAAAGGTCATACCGTTTTCGATTTTCGATTTTCGATTTTCGATTGGGGAATCACTCATTCCCTAAGGGTTTGGAGTTGACCTACAGTTTCATTCTTTTTGGGAACTGGTGTCACTGGGGGAAATCTCGGCTAGTTTTTGTGATGCAGTTGCTGCGGTTAAAGACCGATCGCCAATGAGCACATCACATAATTTTAGTGTTTAAGAACTTGCGGAGACGAGTGAAGAAGTTTTCCCGACGGGGATTGAGATCTAGAAATTCAACTTTTTCGCCTTCTAAGCGGCGGGCAATATTGTCGAAGGCAGTTCCAGCTAAAGAGGCCGTTTCCGACAATACTAATGGTTCGCCTCGGTTGGTGGAAACGATGACGCGCTCGTCGTCGGGAACGACGCCTAACAGCGGAATCGCGAGGATTTCCCGCACGTCTTGCACCGACATCATATCATTTGCCAGCACCATTGCGGGTCTGATCCGGTTGACGATCAGGTTGATTTTCTTGACGTTGTTGGCTTCCAGCAGGCCGATGACTCGATCGGCATCGCGGACAGCAGCGATTTCTGGAGTGGTGACAATGATGCCTTCTTGGGCCGGGGCGATCGCATTTTGAAAACCTTGTTCAATTCCAGCAGGAGAGTCGATCAAGATGTAGTCGTATTTTGCTCCCAACATCCCCACAAGCTGCTTCATTTGCTCGGCGCTGATGGCATCTTTCATCCGAGTTTGGGCAGCCGGCAACAGCACCAAGCGCGGCTGCCGCTTGTCTTTCACCAAAGCTTGCTCTAACCGACACTCTCCTGCGAGAACTTCTAATGCCGTGTAAACAATCCGATTTTCTAAGCCCAGCAGCAAGTCCAAATTTCTGAGACCAAAATCGGCATCAATTACGGCAACGTTTCGTCCCCGCTTAGCTAAAGCCATGCCGAGATTGGCTGTGGAGGTGGTTTTTCCTACCCCGCCTTTCCCTGATGTAACAACAATAATGCGAGCCATAAGCGATTTTAGATTTCTTGGGAATTAGTAATTGGGAATTAGTAATTGGGAATTAGTAATTGGAAATTGGTAATTGATAATTGGCAATTATTCTTTGGAAATTTTGCAGTAATCTGTTATTCAGTGAATTAACTCAACACTCAATACTCTCCTTGTTCTACTAATTATCTATTAATTTGCACTGATTTTAAAAATCGTCTTTTAGTGACTGATTTACCCAAGGCAAAAATGATCGAGTGCAGGCTTAAAGAGAAATAGTATTAACAATTACCCATTAACAATGACCAATTACCAATTACCAATTACCAATTATCGATTACTCATTACCCCCAACTAACTGCGATTTGTCAAAATCAGAGGCTCTACCGATCCGAATCCCTTGAGGCGTCACATAGGCGACTTCCGGGAAAAACTGAGCGGGTGAGGTTTCTGGGCCTCTGGCAACATACTTAGCAATCCTAATCACCATCGGTTCCATCTGCAAGGTCATAATCACGCTTTTGGTGTTGCCACCGGCACCGGCGTGCACGACTCCCCGCAAACGGCCCCAAACTAGGATATCGCCTCCGGCGATGACTGAGCCGCCTGGATTTACGTCTCCCAAAAGTACGATCGTGCCTGGATGTCGAATTTCTACGCCCGATCGCACTGTCATCTGCAAATATAAAGGTTCCGCCAGCGATTGCGGTTTTTCGGCAGCGGCTTTATTCAGGGAAGAAACCGGAGGCTGTTGTTCTACACAATAGCCTGCCGTAGCTGCGGCAACGGCGGTTTGGCGGCGACTGGTGTGGACTCGTTTGAGTTGCAGTTCCACTTCCGAGAGGGCAGAGGCTATCTCTTGCAGTTGGCGGATATCTAAAAGTCGATCGTTCCCCATCAATTGTACTTCTGCGTTAGGCTGCCAAAAGCGTTCTCCTGCATTCAGCCTGACTTTTAGCTGCTGCCAAAGTTCAGTCCAAGTCGAGGCCGTGGCTGTTGCGGGTTCGCTGTTGGTTTCTGGGGGGAGTAGCAACAGTAGCTGTCCATCTTCTGTCTTGAGTCGGACTTGCAACTCTAAGCTGACTTCGGGTGTTGATTGAGGGGCGGCAGCAGCGGCTGCGGCGGAGGCATCGGGTGTCATGGGACAGTTTGATCTCGGGTAGGGACAGGTTAACATCAATATTAGCCTGACTCGTCTTTTGCCTCAGCATTTGGGGAAAAAGTCTTGTTTTTTTATTTTTAACGGCAGCTAGGGCAATTCTATTTCGTTTGTGAACAAGATTTTGTTTTAATGAACCGCAGAGGGCGCAGAGAACACAGAGAAAGAGAATTAAGAGAAGAGAGAATGAGAGAATTTGACAATTTTGGCATCGATTGTTATACAGGCAGGTAAGATGCAGAGAGAAATGGTTTTGAATTCACTAGCGCTTACTAATTATTAATTTTCAATTACGTTATGCAGCAAATAGAACTTTATCGCGGCAGTCTTCTCGGTTTAGCAGTTGGCGATGCTTTGGGAACAACTTTAGAGTTCTGTCGCCCCGGAAGATTTACACCTATTAACGATATGATTGGCGGCGGCCCGTTTCGACTGCAACCGGGCGAGTGGACGGACGATACTTCGATGGCTCTTTGTTTGGCTGAAAGTTTGATTGAGAAACAAGGTTTCGATCCTGTCCATCAGTTAGAAACTTATGTGCGGTGGTGGCGAGAGGGACATTTGAGCAGCACTGGTGCGTGTTTTGATATTGGCAATACGGTGCGACAAGCACTTTGGCAGTTTAAAAATACAGGAAAACCTTTCTGTGGTTCTACCGATGCTGGGACTGCTGGAAATGGTTCGATTATGCGCTTGGCTCCCGTGCCTTTGTTTTATGCTAAAAATCCTTTAGAAGTAATAGAAAAATCTGCCGAAAGTTCGAGAACTACTCACGGTGCTGCTACTTGTGTGGATGCTTGCCGTTATTTTGGTGCTTTAATTGCGGGGGCTGTGAATGGAGTTGCTAAAGATGCGTTGCTTTCGGAAAGATATTGTCCTATTTCGGGATATTGGGCAGCAAATCCGCTGGTAGCAGAGATTGATGAGATTGCGGCTGGTTCTTTTAAACGGCGACAACCTCCTGAAATCAAAGGTACTGGTTATGTTGTCAAGTCTTTGGAGGCGGCACTTTGGGCATTTTACAACAGTTCTTCTTTTGCCGAAGGCTGTTTGTTGGCTGTGAATTTGGGCGACGACGCGGATACAACTGGTGCGGTTTACGGACAGTTGGCGGGGGCTTTTTACGGGGAGGGGGGAATACCGGAAAAATGGCGATCGCAATTGGCGTATCTCCCTTTAATAGCATCTTTCGCCGATCGACTCTTGACTTTATCTCGATCGAGCTGAGTGTTTTCCACTGCATCACAACAGAGTAATCTGTCATCGGTAATTGTCAACCGCTAAACAGCGACTAATGACTCCTGACTAATAACTGCAAAAATTCTTGACTTTTGCAGCAAGTTGTGTTTAGCAGATTTACTCTGCATATCTCTAAAAAAAAAAGATTTATTTACAAATCTTAATTTTTGATTAAATTTAGTATTATAATCTTGGTAACTTCCAACTAAGTATTTATTCTCACTATCATGATAGCGGATCAATTTCCTTGGCTGACCGCAATAGTCATCCTACCCCTCCTAGCTTCCCTCGCCATCCCTTTTCTGCCCGATACAGACGGCAAAACCGTCCGCTGGTATGCGCTAGGCGTAGGTATTGCAGATTTTGTATTAATGTGCTGGGTGTTTTGGACACATTACGATCCGAGTATCTCTAGTTTCCAAATCGTAGAACAATATTCCTGGATACCTTCTTTAGGGCTCAACTGGTCTGTTTCCGTTGACGGACTGTCAGTTCCGCTGGTACTGTTGGCGGGATTGGTGACGACGCTATCTATTTTTGCTGCATGGGAAGTCGATCGCAAGCCGAGACTCTTCTATTTCCTGATGCTGGTGATGTACTCCGCACAAATAGGAGTGTTCGTCGCCCAAGACATCATGCTGCTGTTCATTGTCTGGGAACTCGAACTAATTCCCGTGTACCTGCTAATCTCGATTTGGGGCGGACAAAACCGCCGCTACGCAGCTACCAAATTCTTGATTTACACCGCGGGCGCTTCCATCTTTATTTTAATAGCTGCCTTAGCAATGGCATTCTACGGCGGAGGCACCCCCACCTTCGACATGGTAGAACTAGGCTTGAAGGACTACCCACTGGGTTTAGAATTACTGCTTTATGCGGGATTGTTAATTGCCTTCGGCGTGAAACTGGCGATTTTCCCCTTCCACACTTGGCTACCTGACGCCCACGGCGAAGCATCTTCTCCCGTGTCGATGATTCTGGCCGGCGTATTGCTGAAAATGGGCGGATACGGACTGATTCGGCTCAATTTGGAACTTCTCCCCAAAGCACACGTTTACTTTGCACCGATTATGGCGGTGCTCGGCGTGGTCAATATTATCTACGGCGCGTTGAATTCCTTCGGCCAATCGAACATGAAGCGCCGCTTAGCGAATTCGTCGATTTCTCACATGGGATTCGTGTTGTTGGGTATTGCTTCTTTCACGGATTTGGGAATCAACGGGGCGCTGTTGCAAATGATTTCCCACGGTTTAATCGCCTCAGTATTGTTTTTCCTGGCTGGCGTTACTTACGATCGCACCCATACAATGATCATGGACGAGATGGGCGAGATTGGAAAAGTCATGCCGAAAGTGTTTGCCTTGTTTACCGCAGGCGCGATGGCATCTTTGGCACTCCCGGGAATGAGCGGTTTTGCTAGCGAATTGTCAGTGTTTGTGGGCGTCGCCACTAGCGATATGTACAGCGGTTCTTTCCGCGCGGTGACAGTGTTCCTGGCGGCAGTTGGACTCATTTTGACGCCGATTTATTTGCTCTCAATGCTGCGACAGTTATTCTACAACTGTGGGACACTAGCGGCTTGCGACCTTGAGGATCTAAATTTGCAGAATCAGAGAAACAATCTGGATGAAGCGGTTTGTTTTGGTAATAGTTGCGTTTTGCCTGGTGATGCACCGTTTATTGATGCTAAACCTCGGGAAGTGGCGATCGCATTTTGCTTTTTGATACCGATTGTCGGCATTGGTTTTTATCCCAACATGGCGATGCAAGTTTACGACGCGAAGACTGTGGCAGTGAACGCCACAGTCCGGCAATCTTATATCCAAATCGCTCAAGACAATCCTCAGATTTATGCGAAGGGATTTTTGGTTCCCAGAATTGCCCAAGCTCAAAAAGCGCCGACTTTGGGCAAAATTATCGGGTCTGAATCTGCATCGGTTTTTGGAATTGTCAAATAATTTTATCGAAGTCTGTTTGTGTTGAAAATTGGGCGATCGCTTTTGTCAAAGGGCGATCGCTTTTTTGTTAAGACTGAAGTTCCGAAATAATTGCCGCCAGATTCTCCCTAGCATATCCCACCTCAAGAATCGATTTATCCTCCAGATCGGAGGCAACTTTATTCAAGATATTGAGCGGTTCTTCAGAGCCTGTAGTCTTCAAAAACAACACTTGCAACCGATTTTTTACTAATTCTAAAATAGAGCTGCTTCCAGCCTCTTTCCCTCCTTTTCCTTTAGCAATATTGACTCTCAAATTGTGAGTTTTCAACAGCCCCATTCTGTCTATTCCTTGCGTCTTAACCGTCTCCAAAACCTCTGCTCGAATTTGCTCGACTAATCTGTCGGTCACATATTGCACGATCAAAGGCTGAAGCATAAAAACCGTTTCCCCGCCCTCACTGATTTTGTCAATTAGCGAGCGACGGCCCAGAGAATCGAGATTTTTTAGCAAATCAGAAAGCGATGAATTGACCAACATCTGCTCTCGTAAAGTCGCCAGGGAAATCTGGCTTTGAGCAATAGCAATCCAGTAAGCAATCTCTTGTTCAGAACTAGACATTCGATCGAACTGTTGGGCCAGCAAATTGCTGATATGTTCTTCAATAAATAACGCCGTTGCTTCCAAAAACTTTAAAACATTCCCCTCAAAAAACTCGTGAATTGTTGTCGCTACAATCTTTAACGCTAACAGATTGCCTCCGTACCGCGATAACAAGATTTTCCACTCTCGATCTGAAGCAGATAAACCTTTTTCTTGGAAAATCTCCCGCGCAATTTCCTCGGAAATCGCAGGTTTTAAAGACCGCACTTTTTCTCCCCCCAACAAAGCCAGTTCCGTAGGTTCTTCCGAACTAACTAGCACTAAACAGCTATTGTGATTGACTTCACAGAGCCGCACAATTAAATCTCGATATCCTTCGTAGTCTTCGCGGTAGTGTCCGGCTAATTCTTGGGGTCTGAGAACCGCTTCAAAATCGTCTAAAATTAGCAGACAGCGGTGCTTCCGTAGCTCCTCTACCAAGCGCGAAATTTTGCCGTTGAGGTCGATCCTCTTCGAGGGCTCCGCTAACGGCAGATCGGGTTTTTGTTGGTTAGAAAAAAGTTCAATTAAGTTACTCAGGAAGTCGGATGGTGCTGGTGTCGATCGCAGCGATCGCCAAATCACAAAATCAAACTCATTCTGTACCTGTTTTGCCAACTGCACCGACAGAGTTGTTTTGCCGCTACCAGCCAAACCCAGCAGCGCTACCAGGCGACAATTATCTGATAAAATCCACTGCTTTAAAGTAGTTAATTCTTCAGTCCGTCCGTAAAAAACCGAAACATCCGGTGCTTGACCCCAATCTTGCTGTCGGCCCCCGGCCGCCAGGTTGAATAGAGATCCTTTACCTCGACTAAAATCGCTCGTTCCCTGGTCGGTGTGGTATGAAAACAGCAACTGATGCCTCAATTCCGAAAGCTTTCCAGGGCCGTTCCCCCCGATCTGAAACTTTTTGTAAACTTCGCCGAGTCTTTTGCGAACGGCGATGTCGCTAATGCCAAGCTTGGTTGCAATTGTCGCCGTAGATTGACCGTCAAGAGCCATAAAGACTGTTTCTAACTCGGCATCTGTGACTGCGCGCTGTTTGGCGATCGTTTGCACAAAGTTTTGAGGAATCGGAGTAGTCAAGGTAAGAATCTCGCCTATACTAAAAAAATCTATCTTCTATTATATTATGTGAGTTCTCGCGGGCGAGCAATTGAATCGAACCTGCAAACGTTCAGCTTGCTTTTTGCTGTTTGGGCAGTTTTAGATATTTATACTCAATTATCGATTGTGATACCAGTTTCAACAAAGAATGCAACTTTAGGCCCGCGATCCAAACCCATACAGAATCAGTGATTCACAATTCTTCAATTTTTTAATTCTTTAATTTACTGTAGTTTAGACTAACTAAAGATGAGAACGGTGGCCAAAGAAGAACTAGAGCCACCGTTAAGGAGAGAATGAGGGTGAAAAATAAAAACCTATCCACTCCTTAAATGAACAGTGAACGATTAAAGGACTTTCGTCAAGAAGCATACGAGTTATTGGTACGAGGCAAGGATGCAACATTCGAGCTGATGGATGCAGTGATGACCACGCCCGAATGCAGCCTGTTTGGCGGAATTTTCGCTCAGTCCGCTATTCCATCGTCAATGGTCAAGCATCTACGAGGCATTACAAGATTGTAGACCAGACCGGAAAAAACTGATGCTGCTGTATTTCCAGCAATTACAGGAGGAAGCACCCCCAACGGAACACATATTAGTGGCAATCGACCATACTGCATGGGGGAGAGCAGATGCCAAAACATTACAAGAAAGAACCCATGAATATCACGAAGGCGTAATTATTGGACAGGGGTACAGTACAATTGCGTGGATACCCGAAGCAGAAGGAAGTTGGGCATTACCCCTACTACATGAACGAATTAGTAGTTGGTCTTCACCAATAGAAAAAGCAGCTTCCCAACTCAAACTTGTTTGTGAACAGAGCATCAATCCAGTCTTAGCAGTTTTAGATCGAGAATATGGCAATGCAAATTGGGTACTGGCGCAAGCAGATATTCAAGCTGATTGTTTAATGAGAGTCCGAAAGAATGCCTGCTTGTGGTCAGCACCACCAACCTATAGTGGTCGTGGCAGACCACGGAAACATGGGTCAAAAATGAGGCCGGGCGACCCAGCCACATGGCTTCAAGCGGATACTGCGCTCGAAATTGACTCTCATCCAGATTTGGGACAAGTCCGAGTCAGTCAATGGCTAGACTTACATTTTTATCGTGCGCCTGGACAGAGAGTCAATTTAATCCTCGTCGCAAGAATGAAGCCCATGTCAAATGGTCAGCCATTTCCACCCTTATGGTTGGCTTGGGTGGGAGAACGAACTCTCCCTCTAGAAACAGTCTGGTTCAAATATTTACGACGTTTTGGAGTGGATCATTGGTATAGGTTTGCCAAGCAACGACTACACTGGACATTGCCTAACCTGAGAACTCCCGAACAATCCGAGCGTTGGAGTGATTTAATGCCGTTGATGAGTTGGCAACTCTGGCTAGCTAGGGATTTAGTGGTTGAGAATGTATTACCTTGGCAATCTGCTACGATTAATTTAACCCCTGGACGTGTTGCTCAATCAATGTTGTCGCTTTTAGTTGACATTGGTACTCCCGCAAAAATGCCTAAACAGAGGGGAAAATCCCCCGGCTGGGAAAAAGGAAGGGTACGGACGGTAGCACCGCGATATCCCACTGTGAAAAAACGGGTTTCTCGACGTAAAAAGTCTTCAAGATTAGTTATTTAATCTTCTCCCTCTTGAGTTTTTGAGTAACAGCTTGCCGGATATTCTAAGGCGGCTACTTTTGGCTGCAATCATTTTTTAGTCTAAACTACAGTAATTTAAAAGGGTAGGAGTAACCGGGAATCGATCGGCATTAATTGTTGCTGCGATCCTACCCGTAGAACCTATTGTCGGGTGGGTGGAGGCGCGGCGATTAATCTGTAGAACCAAACTATAAATCTCCAACCGCGCCACCACCCACCGCGAACCAACAACCGAGTAAATTCACAATTCATGAAAGCAACGCTTTATCAGTCAAAAACCTTCGCACTAGCGCGGTATTCTTCCGTCGAAACCAGCCGCCAACTCCCATCGCCCAAAAGTTCCAAAACCTGCTGGTGATATTTCACTAAACTCAATCGGTGGCCGACACTCACAAACGTAGTTTTAGTGGCTTGCAACTGCTCGTATAAATGTTGCTCGTTCTTCAAATCCAAAGCACTTGTCGCCTCATCCAAAATAGCGTATCTCGGTTCCGTCAATAACAATCTAGCAAAACCTAAACGCTGCTGTTCTCCCAGCGACAAAATCTCACCCCAATCTAAATCCGCATCAAAACCGCCCAATCTGTCCGGCAAATCTGCTAAGTTTACTGATGCCAAAACGCGGCGCAATTTTTCCTCATCAACCTCGCTGCTGCTGTTGGGATAGAGAAGTTGCGATCGCAAACTACCCAAAATCATATAAGGACGCTGCGGCAAAAACAGCATTTCCCCGAGTTCCGGCCGCGCCAAACGGCCCGTTCCCAAGTCCCACAAACCCGCAATTGCTCGCAGCAAAGAACTCTTCCCAGCACCGCTTTGACCGACAATTAACAGTCCTTCCCCTGGCGACACGGCTACCGACAAATCGCTAATTAAAGTCTTTTGATGCTTCGGAGTATCTAAAGTAACGTGTTCCAGTGTCAATTGCGAATTTATAACTGTATCGATTGTTCTGAAGTCTAGTTGAACAACATTTTTTTCATCTTTTAAAGACTCATTAAACGTAGCTAGACGATTAATTCCCGCTGCAAAAGCACTCAAGCTTTCAATATTATATACAACCAAAGAAAATGCCTCTAAAACCTGACGAAAAGCAAATTCAGCTTGAGTAATATCGCCGTATCTGATCTTACCTGAAAAGTAGATAGAAGCCAGGAACAAAGAGGGGATAATATAAGTTGCATATTTATAGCTGAGTGTAAAATATTGCAGGTTACGCTGCCACCCAATTAGCAAATTAAAGTTCCGAACTGCTTCTAAAAATCGGTGTTTCACCTGAACAGATTCCTGTGCTTCTCCCCGATAAAAAGCAATTGATTCTGCATTGTCTCGAATGTGAACTAAGCCATAACGAAAGTCGGCTTCTTTGCGGAGCTGATTGAAGTTCAAAACTATCAACCTTTTGCCAATAATTATCATTACTGCCGTCCCAAAGACAGCATAAATAATTAGTCCGATCGAAAGACTTGTAGAAATAGACCACAGAATACCCGTAAAAGAAATAACATCAATAACTGCTCCCAACATCAGCAGCAGAAAATCTAAACTCGTGCTAGTGAATGATTTGATATCTTCAGCGATTCGCTGGTCGGGATTGTCGATTTCTTTCTGAGAGTTTACTTCGTAATAAGCGCGGTTTTGAAAATATCTATCCAGGAAACTATCAGTCATCCACTCTCGCCAATACAGTCCCAGTTTCTCTTGGGTATAGCGGTAAACAACAACTATCGGAGTACCGATGATAAAAACTCCAGCATACACCCACATAAAGCGCCAAAAAGTGGTCTGATCCTTTTCAGCAAGTGATGTCGTAAAAAAGTTACCAATGTAGCTAATTACTACGTTGATGCCGCTAACAGACAGCGACAAAAATAGCAGCAGAGCTAACATTATCCACTGCTTCCAGCGCGGTATCAACTTGCTTCTGAAAAAGACAAAAGCAGCCAACGGGAGAATTAGCATTAAACCAACGATCGCAATTGTCGGTGAGTAGATAATTCCTTTGATCAAAGTAGCTAAGCCAGCCGCAACCCCGTTAAAAGCCTCTGGAAAAAAGGCTTGAGTACCCAAACTGACAACACTGACAGCCACAAACATCGCAGCGAAGAGAAATATCAACAACAGCACCACTAATCCTAAAAAGATTCTGCCGCCTCCAGGCTCTAAAGGATAAAAGTAAGGTTGAGCGATCGCAATAAATCTCTGCCACAACTGACGGTCAAATCGATTCATCTTTGCTTTTTACAGAACTACTTCAACTTTTCTAACATATCAAGTTTTATTACCCATTGTGGCAGTAATTTATTCAAGAGTTCAGGTAAAAAAATGGCATTACCGAAAGACTGATATAGCCCGAGTCTTTCGGTAGTCGGGTCTGAAGGCACTTATGCCCAAGACAATAAAACCAAAAGTTTTAACAATTAAGAACGTTTTCATCGTCAGACCCGTTGCTATATTTGCAGAGAAATTAGGCCAGGAGATAAAAAAGTTGGGACGTTAGTTGTGGAGCAAATCTCAAATCTCAAATCTATCTAGCTGGAAGAAGTCGCGCTGTCGCCGGCTAACTCCGACTGCGATTGGCTGCTGTAAAACCGCTGGCTCATCCCTAAAATTACTTGTTTCATTACCCAATACAAAACAGCAATTACTACAAAAGTTACAGCCATTACTAAAACCGGACGCTTGCCAATCAAATCGTTCATTACGGTGTTAACCAGCGCATCGGGGTTAGTCAGAATGTCCCAACTGTTGAAGCGTATAAATCGCCCTAAATAAATCCCGATCGCCGAAAGTGCGTGTATAGTTATCTCCGTTGCCAGGATAAATTTACTCCAACCCTGTTGCTTCAAATAGTAACCCAAATTCATCACCGACAGCACGTAAGCCCCAAACCCGAGCAGCATAAACACCAGATACTGCGGGATCAAAGCTAGAGCCACAGTCCACACCGAGTACCCCTCTTTAATCTGCTCGATCAGGTGAATGATATCAGTTAAAACGTAGGGCGCATTGGGCAAAAAGGCGATCGACGCCAAAAAACCGCCCCACCAGCGGAGAGAGCGAACTCCGCGCTGTCGCAGTACCCAGATGTCTAAAGCCATCAGTGCCAGCGTAATCACGATCGCCCCCAAAACGTAAGTTTTGCCCACATCTTGCACAATGTGCTTCAGATAGGCCAAAACGTGGCGCGTGCTGGGCAAAAAAGTAGCGCCCAGGAGAAAAGCCGTACCCCACAGCAGCCAGCGCGATCGGGGTTTGCGAAACAGCAAAAAACTCAGGCCCAGCGGTACTAAAGCCAAAAACAAATTCCAAGACATCCAGCGGACATTGTGTCCCATTGCTTCCAGCGCTTCCAGGATTAATCCCATCATGTCAAGTTTTATACAATTAAAGGTTTGATGCAGCTTCAATCTATCTTAGTCGTTAACTTGTAGGGTGCGTCAGCTTATGACTCCACGCCCGCGCCTGAAAATCAAGAACTGCTGACGCACCCTACCACTGTCGAGTCAATCTAAAATCTAAAATCTAAAATCTAAAATCGACTGACGCACCCTAGCACTGTGGAGTCAATCTAAAATCTAAAATCTAAAATCTAAAATCGACTGACGCACCCTAGGGCGTCGGTTCAGTATTAGGAGTTGACAAAAAAGACTGAAAATGATATGTGAATTGAGAAGCCTGTTAAATT
>NZ_JAUBRK010000064.1:0-47523 GCF_036701825.1 Microcoleus sp. MOSTC5
ATGAAAATCCATGAGCTTAGCCTCTAGCATAAAGTTCATATATTATACAGTTTACACCGCAAACCCAGAAGACCCGTGTTTTTCCTAACCGTTCCCTCAATTCATCAGCCGATAACTGCGGCAGTTGTTCTACAAACAATGTCAATTCTGCCACAGGCAATGCCAATAAATTAGTAACGGCTGCAGGCAGAATATCGCCCAATTCAGGCAATCGCATTTGCAACGCACTTTCAGCTAACAATTTAACCGCTGATTCCCGCCCTGTTTCATCAACTGTCAGCATCGATATTGCCAGCAACAAAACTGTAAATTCCGCCGCCGCCAAGTTGGATATTGGAGAGAGAAAAACAGTCATTTTGGGGCTTAATTCTCCAAATCTAACTCGCAGAAAGTTTTCTAAGATTAAGCGCTGTTGTTCTTGCCTGCCTCGTTCTAGTCCTTCTTCTAGTCCCTGTTCTAGTCCTTCTTCTCTAGCTTGTTGCTGTGCTGCTTGTATTTGTTGTTGAAAAAGTGGTGCAATGGCCATAATTAACTCCCGCTCTTCTGGCTCTAATTGTTGTGGCGCATCGGTTACTAAATTTGACTGTAACCGATACAGCAATTCTAGCGCGATAATCCGCAACGGATCGTCCGTTGCTAAAGCGCTCAATTGGGAAATAGCCCTTTGCTGCACTCCCCCTTTGCCCAAAATCCTCAACCACAGAGTTTCTGGAGTTTCTGGCAACTGGTGAATCGCCACAATTGCCGATCGCAAAGATTCCCCCAAAAAATAGATTCCCTGCATCCAATTCTCTGTATCGGGTACCGCATTAAAGCTATCTACCAATGCTTTCGATGCTGTCGGCATCAAAATCCACAGTTTGGGTAACTGAGCGTTATCATAGCGAGTATTTTCTATCCTAAATTTTCGCTCCAATTCACCTCGCACGTCCAATAACTTGCCCAGACAGCTACAAATTTCGCTAACGTTTGCCGGATTGCGAAACGGTTCAAAAATTGCTGTTGTGTTTGCCATTTTTCCCAACAATCCCAGGGTTTCTGAATATTCAGGAATTGCGGTGCTGGGAGTGAAGTAAACATCGATTTCTCGGACTTCGGAAGTTACATCGCGGCCGATATTAACCGTTCCGATCGGCGAAAGCAATTCTTCCAGAAATTCTTTGGCAAAGCGATCGTGAATAAATCGCGTCATAGAAATTAGGATGAGTTTTATCAGTGAATCCTAGCATATATACACGCTTTTGATTTAGGTGAGTAAGCCTAGGCGCATCTAAATTTTACAGTCAAGTTTGATGAAATTCTTGTGAGGTAAGATCTCGTAGGGCGCCCGAAAAATACAACGCAAGATGCGGGACAGCTTATGGTAAGGTGCGCATTACGACCCTACAGAATTAATTGATGCGTCCAGGAATGTTTAGGTTAATTTTCACTTTCCACACTAAATAGATCTTTGAGCCGTTTCCTTACCCACTCTATAGGATTTTCATCGTCTTCCGCTGCATCTACCAATTCCATTTCTCGAAGTTGCTGTTGCCTCTCGCTTAGTTCTTCTTTGTGTTTCACTATCTCTTGAATAATTTGTTCAGATAAATCCGGCTGCTCTGTTAAAATTTTTTGGAATCCTTCTTTATTGATAGCAAACAAAATTGTTTCTTCCAAAGCTCTCACCGAAGCAGTTCTAGGGATTCCCAACATCAAAGAAAGTTCCCCCAAAAACTGACCCGTACCGAGGTTATTCAGATGTTTGTCAATAGCTTCCACAAAAACTTCCACTGAACCTGAAAGAATCATGTAAAAAGCATCTCCAGGGTCGTTTTCGCGAAATAAAAATTCTTGCGATCGCAGCCGTTGGCGGTATCCAACTTCAATCAATTGCCGCAATTCGAGATCCGTCAGATTTTCAAAGTATTCCACCTCTCGCAGCAAACAGCTAAGGGACGATTTCTTTTTCATTTCCTCTGCAATAATCGGCATTTTTTGCTTGTTTTCCGAGGAAGTGTTCGTGATGTCAATTCCACTTTTTTTGTTGTTGAACATTGACAAAATAACTTCGGGATTTTGCAAATAAATTTCTCTGTCGTTGAACGGAAATTCTATTTTATGCTGGCGGAAATTGTACTCAATCGCAAAATTCAAAGAACTTTTAATTACTTCTCTGTCTGTCGGCCTGTCCGTCCAAACTAAAAGTTCAAATTTAAAACTATCATCGCCAAACTCGACAAACAATACTTTCGGATTCGGTTCGCAAACAACTCCCGCCTCCGCGTAAGCAATATTTAACAGAGTTTCTGTCACTAACAGCGGGTTACTATTCTCGGCTACTTCTACGGGAACTCGCAGACAGAGTAGCGAGTTTTCGTAACTCCAGTTAACGATTTTGTTGCTAATCATTTTGCTGTTGGGAACTATGACGCTGGAGTCGTCATTGGTTTGGATGATGGTCGATCGAATCGAGATTTTTTTGACGATTCCCATTAATCCTTCTAATTCCACAAAGTCTCCGACTTTCACAGGTCTGTCTAAAAGCAGCGTTAAGCCGCTGACGAAATTAGTTGTTAAATCCTGGATTCCAAAACCAATTCCCACTCCCAATCCCCCCGCAACTACTGCAAAAGAAGCGAGGTTGAAGCCTATACTTTGGATGGCGACGATCGCTCCGAAAGCTACTATTAAATACCCAATAATTACTGCGATCGCTTCCCGGTTTCCCTCGTCAATTCCCAGTCTAACTAGCAAGCGTTCCTTAAGAAAGCCAGTAAAAGAACGCGATATGATGAGGATAGCTATGAACAATACAATCAGTTCCACAAGTGACTGCAGCGATACAGGACTCTCACCTATTGTAAATAAAGTCGCTGTAAACATTTGGGAGATTTTTATCAATAATTCTTCGGGTATCGTAGTCACTTTAGTTCCAGTTAATAATAAGTTTATTAAAGGTTAAACCTTTAATAATAAAGACTAAAATCCTTATTTTCAAGTAAAAAAAACCAGAAAAAAAGTCTCTTTTACGAGATTTGTATTTTTTTTGAGTATCCGAACAAACTGATTTTTTACAGAGCAGATATGGGGTTATTCAGACTACGCCGTTATGCGTATTGGCAATTTCTCGGATATATGGTCTTCCCCTGCCTGCGGTTAGTGTGCCACTTTTTCGCCATAGCGGAATCATCTATTATTCATGCGAACCCTCTACTAGCTTTAGTCAACTTTAACTGTCTTGGATTTTATCATACTTTCCGCTAATTTTTGGTTTAAGTCCCGTTATCAACTTAAGCAGCGATTATTCAAGGACTATTTAAGTAGACAAGTCAAAGATCGCAGTATTACAATGAGTTTAACTGGTGGGAGAGAGATTGCTATCACTGTGCCAGTTGCGTCCGTCTTGTGTATATCTAAGAATGTCTAGCTGAAAATTTAACGGATTTAGCTAAAATTGAGAACGTTCCAAGAATACTTGGCATTCTACCGACATTGGGAAAAAATTAAAACTTAATGGCATTTGTCAATCAGTAAAATTACTTAAAACACTGTTTGTTTAGGAGTGGAAAATGCGCGATTTGGGGGTGGGTGGGCATAAATATGGCGTGAGGCATGATTCCTCGATCGCCCAAATCTAAGTTCTCCACCCAAAATCTAAGTAAATGCTGAGCATAATTGTTGATTGACAAATGCTTCCCTAGCTTAAGTTGTCACCAATGTTCTACCGATAGGATTGATTAGCAATAGAATTGATGAACAATAGAACTGCTTGGCGATAGATCCGAAGAATTAACGGAAATAGTGTCGCAAGGGATACATATATCGCCGATTGAAAACCTAATGTTCGCCCTGCTGAACGTTTTCTTCAGTACCCAAAGAGGAGAAAACGAAAACCTTGCGATCGCGTAATTGGAAAGAAGTTCTAGAATTATAGCTGAAAAGCACGATTTAATATGAGCAAATTGCCGCCAGATAAAAACCAACCGCCACAGCAAGAGAGCACAACAGCACAGATATTGCCACAGGATCGCTTCGACGCTTTTTTTGCAGGTGCCAACGCCGGAATGTTGATTTTTGACCGCCAACTCCGGTATGTCCAAATTAACGAAGTTTTGGCCCAGATGAATGGCGTTTGTGTGGCAGACCATATTGGTAGGTCAGTGCGTCAAGTGCTGCCAGAATTGGCTCCGACTGTGGAACCGATGCTGCAAGGTATTCTGGACACGGGCAAGCCCATTCTGGATTATGAATTAGTGGGTGAAACGCCGAAAGAACCAGGTATTATCCGCTACTGGCAAGCATCTTACTATCCTTTGTTGGATGAAAATGGCATCGTTTTTGGTCTTGGTGGGATTGTAATTGAAATTACCGATCGCAAGCGGGCAGAACAAAAGCAGGCACGACTGACGGCAATTTTGGAAGCAACTTCCGACTTAGTAGGAGTTGTGGATTCGACTGGGCATAGCGTCTATCTCAACAAAGCCGGACAGGAAATGCTGGGGATGTCCCCAGAGGAAGCACGATCTCCGTTTACTATAGATTCTGTATTAGCTCCCTCGGCAAAAGCAAAGTTCCACAACGAAATAATTCCCACCGCCTTGCGAGAGGGTAGGTGGGCTGGTGAAATCCTATTTTTGTCACGCGATGGGGAAGAAATTCCAGTCTCCCAGGTTTTGATCGTCCACAAAACCGAAGCGGGTGAAATCGAGTTTATTTCCACTATTGTGCGGGATATTCGCGAACAGCAGGCGGCGCAGCGCGATCGCAAAACCGCAGAAGAAGTCCTCAAACAGAGTGAAGAAAGATTTCGTTCTTTGATGGAAGCCACCGCTCAAATTATTTGGATTTGCAATACGGACGGCGAAATGGCGATCGAGCAACCTACTTGGAGTGCATTTACAGGACAGACATTTGATGATTACAAGGGAGGGGGTGGGTTCAACGCTATCCATCCAGACGATCGCTCGTCTATGGGCACTGCCTGGTCAACTGCTGTTGCTAATCGATCGCTATATGAAGTTGAATTCCGTATGCGCCGCCATGACGGGGAATACCGCTACATGAGTTGTCGTGGAGTGCCTATCTTAGAAGCTGATGGCACGATTCGCGAATGGGTGGGAGCAAATACGGATATAACAGAGCGCAAACAAGCTGAAGAAGCTCTGCGCGAACGCAATGCACTTTTGAACTCTATTTTAGAAAGTACACCAGACATCGTTGTGGTCAAAGATCGAGAAGGCAGATATGTTGCTCTTAATTCCAACCTAGCAAACTTTATCGGTAAACCCATTGAGGACATCTTGGGCAGAGATGATTCCCAACTGCTGTCGCCTGCCGTTGCCATTTCAATGATGGCAAAAGACCGTGAGGTCATGGAAACAGGCATCACTGAGACTTACGAAGAAGAAATCTTTCAAGGTGAGATTGGCGGAACTTATTTAACTACGAAAGCTGCTTGGCGAGATAATCAAGGCAATATTCTCGGCGTCATCGCCATAGCGCGAAATATTAACGATCGCAAACTTGCCGAAGCAGAACTGCGCGAGCGCAATGCACTTTTAAACTCTATTTTGGAAAGTACGCCCGACTTTATTATGGTTAAAGATCGGGAAGGGCGTCATGTTGCCCTTAACTCTAATCTGGCAAACTTCTTTGGCAAGCCAATTGAAGAAATCATCGGCAAAGACGATTTGGAACTACTGCCGCCTGATATTGCCCGTGAAATTATGGCAAAAGATCGCCACATCCTGGCAGCAGGAATCACTGAGAGTTATGAGGAAGAAGTCTCTAATCATGAAACCAGTGCGACCCTTTTGACTACCAAGGCTCCTTGGCGGGATGCTAATGGCAATATCTTGGGTATCGTCGCTACAACGCGAGATATTAGCGATCGCAAACAAGCCGAAGAAGCTCTGCGCGAACGCAACGCACTGCTGAACTCGATTCTGGAAAGTACGCCAGACATCATTGTGGTTAAAGACCGGGAAGGGCGTTATGTTGCCATGAACTCCAATTTGGCAAACTTCTTAGGCAAGCCAATTGAGGAAATCATCGGCAAAGATGATGGGGAATTACTGTCGCCTGAGAGTGCTCGTGAAATGATCGCAAAAGATCGCCACATCCTGGCAGCAGGAATCACTGAGATTTACGAGGAAGATGTCTCTCAGGGTGAAACCACTAAGACGTTTTTGACGACAAAGGCTCCTTGGCGGGATGCTAATGGCAATATCCTCGGCATTATCGGCACTACACGAGATATTAGCGATCGCAAAAAAGTCGAGCAAACACTCCGTCAAACCCTAGAAATACTGGACTTAGCTAGCGATAGTATCATTATTAGAGATATGGACGATCGCATCATCTACTGGAATCAAGGTGCAGAAAAGCTCTATGGTGGGACAAAAGCGGAAGTAGCCGGGGAGTTCATTCACGAATTCTTAGAAACCATCTTCCCTAAACCATTAGAAACCTTATTGGGAGAGTTTTTCGAGCACGGAAGTTGGGAAGGAGAACTGCACCACACTACCCGTGACGATCGGCATATTATTGTCGCCAGTCGCTGGACATTACAACGCGACGCAGAAGGAAAGCCTTGTGCCCAACTCGAAATTAATACCGACATTACCGATCGCAAACAAGCGGAAGATGCTATAAAAAAAAGCGAAGAACGCTATCGTTCGCTAATCCTTGCTACGTCCCAAATGGTCTGGACAGGCGATGCTGAGGGGCGATGCCCGGATATGGCGGCTATGAGAGCTTACACCGGACAAACCGAAGCTGAGGTTGTTGGTTTTGGCTGGTTAGATGCAATGCACCCGGACGATCGCGAACGAACCGCTCAGGTCTGGATGGAAGCAGTGCAAACGAAAAGCCTGTATGACATAGAATATCGAATTCGCAGAGCAGATGGAAACTATCGCTATTTCCAAGGTAGAGGCGTGCCCATTCTGAATGAAGATGGCAGCATCCGGGAGTGGGTTGGCACTTGCAGCGATATCCACGATCGCAAACAAGCCGAAGATGCTATAAAAAAAAGCGAAGAACGCTATCGTTCGCTAACCCTTGCCATCTCCCAAATTGTCTGGACAACCGATCCTGAAGGAAGATGCCAGGATTCACCGAGTATGAGAGCTTACACCGGACAAACGGAAGCTGAGGTGGTTGGTTTTGGCTGGTTAGATACAATCCACCCCGACGATCGTGAACGAACAGTTCAGGTGTGGATGGAAGCAGTGCAAACGATAAGCCTGTTTGACATACAGTATCGAATGTGCGGAGCGGATGGAAACTATCGTTATTTCCAAGCTAGAGGGGTGCCAATTCTGAATGAAGATGGCAGCATCCGGGAGTGGATTGGCACTTGCACCGATATCCACGATCGCAAACAAGCCGAAGATGCTATAAAACAAAGCGAAGAACGCTATCGTTCGCTAATAGTTGCTACGTCCCAAATTGTCTGGACATCGGATTTTGAAGGAAAATGCCCGGATCTACCGAGTTGGAGAGCTTACACGGGACAAACTGTAGAGGAAGTGCTTGGTTTTGGCTGGTTAGATGCAATTCACCCGGACGATCGCGAACGAACGAATCAGGTGTGGATGGAAGCAGTGAAAACGAGAAACCTGTATGACATAGAATATCGAATCCGGGCAGCGGATGGAAACTATCGTTATTTTCAAGTTAGAGGGGTACCCATTCTGAATGAAGATGGCAGCATCCTGGAGTGGGTTGGCGTTTGTAGCGATATCCACGATCGCAAACAAGCCGAAGAGGCTATCAAACAAAGCGAAGAACGCTATCGATCGCTCATCGCTGCTACGTCCCAAATCGTCTGGGCAATGGATGCTGAAGGAAGAGGCACGGAGCTACAGACTTGGAAAGCTTACACCGGGCAAACTGAAGCTGAGGTGGTTGGTTTTGGCTGGTTAGATCCAATTTATCCGGACGATCGCGAACGAACGGTTCAGGTGTGGATGGAAGCAGTGCAAACGAAAACCCTGTTTGAGATAGAATATCGAATCCGGGGAGCGGATGGAAACTATCGTTATTTTCAAGTTAGAGGGGTACCCATTCTGAACGAAGATGGCAGCGTCCGGGAGTGGGTTGGCACTTGTAGCGATATCCACGATCGCAAACAAACAGAATTCGTACAGGCAAAAGCCAGGGAAGCCGCAGAAGCAGCTAATCGGGCTAAAAGTGAATTCCTTGCCAACATGAGCCACGAATTGCGGACTCCGCTTAATGGCATCATGGGATACGCGCAGATTCTTCAGCGTTCCAAAGTCTTGAATCAAGAAGAGCGATCGCGCATTGATGTTATTTATCAGTGCGGTTCGCATTTACTGACCTTAATCAATGATATTCTCGATTTGTCGAAGATTGAAGCGCAGAAAGTGGAACTCATGCCCACCGATTTTCATTTCCCGGCGTTCCTGCAAGGTGTCGCAGAAATGTGTC
The DNA here is from genome assembly GCF_036701825.1 of Microcoleus sp. MOSTC5. Lineage (NCBI taxonomy): Bacteria > Bacillati > Cyanobacteriota > Cyanophyceae > Oscillatoriales > Microcoleaceae > Microcoleus > Microcoleus sp. MOSTC5. The sequence continues at coordinate 8,440 of NZ_JAUBRK010000064.1, forward strand.
GTATCCGAGCTGAACTAAAGGGAATTCACTTCCATTTTCCATCAAGCCCCGAACTCCCGATCGGTATTCGTGCAGATGAAAAACGCTTGCGACAAGTGTTAATTAATCTTTTGAGCAACGCTATTAAATTTACGGATGAGGGCAGTGTCACTTTTATAGTCAGTTTTGCAACAGAAGGAAAAATTCGCTTTGAAATACGCGATACAGGTACCGGCATTGCACAAGATCAAATCCAAGCTATCTTTGAGCCCTTCGAGCAGGTAGGCGATCGCAGGCGGCAGACGGAAGGTACGGGATTGGGACTGGCAATTAGCAAAAAGATTGTAGAACTAATGGGCAGTACCATTCAGGTTCAAAGTGAGATGAATGTGGGCAGTATTTTCTGGTTCGATGTCAATCTGTCTCAAGCCGATGAATGGGTGAAAACGTCTCAAATCGACGATCGCGGGCAGATTATCGGCATCAAAGACCGCCAACCTAAGATTGTGGTTATCGATGACAAATGGGCTAACCGTTCAGTAATTAGCAATTTGCTCAGTCCGATCGGCTTTGAGGTTTCTGAAGCCAACGATGGGCAGGAAGGCTGGGAAAAAATTCTAGAGGTACAGCCAGATTTAATCGTTACCGACTTACTAATGCCCGAATTAGATGGCTTCGAGCTAATTAAGCGGGTTCGAGAATCGGATAATTTCAAAGACATCGTTATTATTGTCTCTTCTGCCAGCGTATTTGAAACCGATCAATACAGAAGTTTAGAGGCAGGAGGCAACACGTTTATTCCTAAACCTGTTCAAGCAACGGAACTCCTGCAAAAATTACAACAGTATCTTGATTTGGAATGGGTTTATGAAGGTAATGAAGATCCACTGGCGATCGCCTCAGATACCAACGAGCTAATTGCCCCACCTGCTACGGAAATGGAAATACTATACGAGCTGGCTATGAAAGGAAATTTCCTAGAAATAGTTAAGCAGGCGTCATTACTTGAAGAAATAGATGCCAAATACATTCCCTTTGCTAAAATATTGCATCAAATGGCAAAAGACTTTCAAGACGAAGAGATTTTAACTTTTATTCAGTCCTACAAGTAAGGTTTATGAATTTACCAATTCAACCAAATAGTACGATTCTGATAGTTGATGACAATTCAGCTAATCTAGGTGTCTTATCTGATGCCTTAAGTCAGGCAGGATTTGAAGTTCGGGTCGCCAAATCTGGAAAAATGGCACTAGAGCGGGTCAAATATGCTCTACCAGATCTAATCTTACTAGATGTCATGATGCCCGAAATTGATGGATTTGAAACCTGTCGTCGATTACAGGCTAATCCAGAAACTAAACAGATTCCCATTATATTTATGACTGCTCTCTCGGATACGGCTAATAAAGTTGAGGGATTTCAGGTTGGGGCTGTAGATTATATTACCAAACCCTTCCAACAGGAGGAAGTATTAGCTCGCGTTAAACTGCATTTAAAGCTTCATGTTCTTACAGACAAGTTAGAGGAAAAAAATACATTATTGGAGCAAAAAGTTGAAGAAGTCAGCCAAGCCTATGATGCTTTGCAAAAAATGCAAATTAAGTTAATCCAAAACGAGAAAATGTCGGGATTAGGGCAAATGGCGGCTGGGATTGCTCATGAAATCAATAACCCTATAAATTTCATCTCGGGGAATCTGGGTTATGCCCAAGAGTACGCTCATAACTTACTAAAAATTATACACCTCTATCAAGAAGATTATGTAAATCCCACCCCTCGGATTCAAGCAGCAATGGATGAAATAGAACTGGAATTTTTGGAGGAAGATTTTATAAAAGTTCTTAACTCAATCAACTTAGGAACGCAGCGCATCCAGGAGATTGTCAAGTCTATGCGAATTTTTTCTCGCCTGGATGAGGCAGACGTGAAAGCAGTAAATATCCATGAAGGAATAGATAGTACACTCACCATCCTGCATCATCGTTTAAAAGCAAAACCAGACCATCCAGAGATTGAACTAATAAAAGAGTACGGTCAGCTTCCACCAGTAGAATGCCATGCCGGACAACTCAATCAAGTGTTCATGAATATTCTTTCCAATGCCATTGATGCTTTAGATGAATCGAATCAGCAGCGTTCCTTTGCAGAAATCAAACAAAACCCGAACCGCATTCAAATTTCTACAAAAGTAATTGACGATAATTGGGTTGCTATTCATATTAGTGACAACGGTCGGGGAGTTTGCGAAACTTTACAACCGAAACTATTTGACCCTTTTTTTACCACCAAACCTATCGGTAAAGGAACGGGGTTGGGGTTATCTATCAGTTACGAAATTATCGTTGAAAAGCATGGGGGCAGATTATACTGCCAGCCTATAGCAGGAAAGGGAATAGAATTCGTCATTGAAATTCCAATTCGGCCACAAGCTAGTCAAGCTGCTTAGTTTCCCGGTGCAATGTCTCTTACGAACTTTGCTTAATTTCTCGCCGATAGCGCGGATGACAGGGATTACCCGTACAAACAAAGCCGGCAGGCATATTTTTAAAGACACTACTGCGAGCTCCAATTAAAGCGTTGGCACCGATTTCGACACCAGGGCCAATGAAGCAGTCTGCCGCAATCCAAACGCCGTTATTAACGATAACAGATGCTGTTATTAAGCCAAAGGCTGGGTCTTGGGGGTCGTGAGTGCCGGTGCAGAGGTAACTTTTTTGAGAAATGACGCAGTGTTTGCCGATCGCAATTCGATCGAGACTGTACAATACAACATCATCTCCGATCCAACTGTAGTCGCCGATTTCAATTTTCCAAGGATAGGTAAAACGAGCCGTAGGGCGGATAATCACACCACAACCTATTTTCGCTCCAAATAACCGCAGCAAGCCGCTTCTGATGCCGTTAAAAGGGTGTGGAGTGAGGGAAAATGCGATCGCCTGCACGCACCACCAAACCAAAATTAGCCAACCAGGTCTTCCCCGATCGAAGTTTGATTGGTTGTACAGCCGCAAATCAACCAAAGATTCCCCTGTCAAAGTATTTAACTGATTGTCGCTAATTGGACGATGGTTTATTTCAGGATTTTGGGAATTTGCGATCGGCTTTTCCGGTTCTTGGTTCAGATTTGGTATATTATAAGTCATTGATAGTTAATTTAATGTTTAATTAAAAATCGAGTTTAACCTGAAGGACTGCTGCATGACATTTCCAGTTACGGACAATTTTGAATCTGAAAACGCCAAGGATCTCGTACATTGCGAGAATACAAATCCCAGAATTGGCAAAGTGCGACTTTTACAAACAGCATTGGTACTGCTTAGCAGCTTTTTTGTTGCAGAGTTAATCGCCGCACTTAATTCTCATAGCTTGTCCCTATTAGCAGATGCGGGTCACGTTTTTTCAGATGTAGCAGCTTTAGCAATAACTTTGACAGCGACTTGGTACTCTTCAGTCAAACGCAAAAGTAAACCCGTAGATTGTGCGATCGCACAATCGCCAATCCCTGAACGAGGAGAAATCATTGCTGCTTTAATTAATAGTATCAGTTTAGTAGCGATCGCCCTTTGGATTGCCGCAGAGTCGATCGACCGTTTGCAGGCCCCCACTCCCGAAGTAGAAGGACTCCCGATGTTAATTACCGCCATAGTCGGTTTAAGCATCAACTCAATCAATGCTTGTTGCTTGCATTCCTGCTGTCACGGCGACTTAAATCTCAAAAGCGCCTTTCTGCACGCAGTTGCCGACATTTTTTCGTCGGTTGGAGTAATTTTAGCTGCGATCGCTGTGGCGTGGCTGCACTGGAATTGGGCGGACGGCTTAATTAGCTTGCTAGTTTCGGCATCAATTATTTTATTAACTCTACCGCTGCTAATAGAAAGCATCCAATTGCTGCTAGGAAAAGTATCAGCAATATCCGCAAGTCAACAGCCTTGCGACTGCGAAAAAGTGAGCGCAGAAAAATTGCTTTTTCCATCGCTAGAAGAACTCATCAAATAACATCTCTTCATCTGCTTCCATCTGCGTATATCTGCAACCATCTGCGGTAAAAATCAAAGTTTTGTGAAGGGAGCTGAAGAACCTTCCCCTAATTATGATAAGATAAATATTGGTGTTATTGACAACTCCTCACAATAAAATAAAACCGCGCTCAAGCCTATCTGCCATTAATTCACACCCTGCTGAATTGCCTCAACGGTGAAGAAACCCAGATTTGACAGGCAACTTAGAACTGCTGAATTGGGGGTTTCTGCAAAGTAGCACTAGAGAACTTACTTGACAGCGAAGATGATGAGCTGTCCTGCTTAGCTTGTTAGCTATGACGATTATATACGAGGGGTGCGTCCTTTGAATTTTGACGATCTACTATCACGAGCAGATGAAGAAACGCTACAAACTTTATTGGGTAGTTCAGCTTTCCGTTTAGTGAAGCTTCTTGATAGTCGCCTAGCAACTCCCACTAATCTGCGTGAAGTTTTGGTGAGGATTTATTCTCGTGAAAGCTTGCTTTTATCAAAAGACACTCGCACTATCCTATTTGAATTATTACGACCCAAACAAGCTGAAATTCTCGCTACAATTTTGTCAGCTTCAGACAATGAAGATGTCTTTCAAGCCCTAAAAGAAGTCAAAATACGTCGCGGATCGGAACGCGAACGTGCGCTTTTCGACTTTTTTGAATTGGTTGTACCATCAACTGAGGAATCTGAAGAAACACCCTCATCGGATTTGGCTAAGCCTCAATACGCTTTGTTTGTTCATCAGCGTAGTGCAGCAGCCAAAGTCAAACAGTACCTCCAAAAAGAACCTCGGCGTGTTCTGCTTCATATGCCCACCGGATCGGGAAAGACACGCACGGCAATGCACATTATCGCCGATCGCCTGCGAGCGCAAGAGCCTACTTTAGTCGTATGGTTGGCATACAGTGAAGAACTTTGCGAACAAGCCGCCGCCGAGTTTCAACGCGCCTGGAGATATTTAGGCGATCGCGATTTATCCATTTATCGTTTCTGGGGAAACCACGAACTCGATCTCGATCAGGTGCGGGATGGCATAGTAGTTGCAGGTCTTTCCAAGCTTTACAGTCGTGCTAAACGTAGCATTCAATTCATTAACAAATTAGGTTATCGTTCTTCTCTTGTCATTATTGATGAAGCCCATCAAGCAATTGCAGAAACTTACAAGCTCGTCCTCGATTCTCTCGTTTTACCATACGAACACACAGCACTGCTTGGGTTAACAGCTACACCAGGCCGCACTTGGGCCGACATTAGTGCTGACGAAGAGTTAGCTGAATTCTTTGCACAGCGCAAGGTTATTTTGGAGGTTCCTGGCTACGAGAATCCAGTAGACTACCTAGTGTCAGAGCAATACTTGGCACGAGTAGAATACCGACCTTTACTACACCAGAGTGGATTGAATTTATCTAATAACGACTTGAAGCGTATTGAAGAAGAGTTAGAGTTACCAAAAAATATCCTGACTCGCCTAGCTCACAACGAACAGCGCAATCTCCGCATTATTTTGGAAATTGAAGATTTGGCAAAGACCCACAAGCGTATTTTGGTGTTTGCCATATCTGTAGAACACTCAAAACTTCTAGCCGCTGTGCTGAAAGCTAGAAATTGGCAAGCATCCGCTGTAACTGCTAAAACTCCTGCTTCAGAAAGAGAGCGAATCATTGCGAGGTTTAAAGATGACAGTCCAGAAACTAAGATTATCTGTAATTATGGCGTTCTTACAACAGGATTTGATGCCCCGCGAACCAGTGCCGCCGTGATTGCTCGTCCCACCAAGTCGCTTGTTTTATACAGCCAGATGGTTGGACGTGCTATTCGCGGACTTAAAGCAGGTGGCAATGAACAAGCTGAGATTGTTACTGTAGTGGACACAGACTTAGCTGGATTTGGCAGTGTTGCCGATGCTTTTAACAATTGGGAAGACATTTGGAGATTAAAATGACAAAACAACATGATATCGTTCCGGTACATTTAGTTGTTCAAGCAATGCGTGACAACGGTTATAAAAACGCAGCCTATGCACTAGCCGAACTCATAGATAATTCCATTCAAGCGGATGCTACTGAGGTAGAAGTTCTGTGTGCTGAGAAAGAAATTCAGCTACAGCGACGTAGTTCGCGCATTCATAAAATCGCTGTTTTAGATAATGGAAGCGGCATGGATTCCACTGTTTTGCGAATGGCTTTACAGTTCGGCAACGGAACCTATCTAGCAGAAGACAAACATACAGGAATGGGGCGCTTTGATATGGGGTTGCCATGCTCTTCAATTTCCCAGTGTAAACGGGTGGATGTTTGGACTTGGCAGAGTGGTGTAAAAAATGCAATTTACACATACCTAGATTTGAATGAAATTAAAAACAAGCAGCTTACTGAAGTTCCCGAACCTCAGAAGCGCCCTATCCCTGAGATTTGGGAAAAAGTCACAACAGGTTTTGGAGAGACGGGAACATTAGTTGTCTGGTCTGATATCGATCGCTGTATGTGGAAGACTGGTAAGACAATCATCGAAAATTCCGAGTTCGTGATTGGACGAATGTATCGAAAATTTTTAGATACTCAAGAAGTAGTCATTCGTATGGCAACTTTTGATATTAATGAACCTACCAAAATCATGGTAGAAAAATTTGCACAGCCGAACGATCCGGGTTATCTCATGGCAAAGACTTCTTGCCCAGATCCTTTTGACCAAACGCCAATGTTTCATCCGTGGCCAGAAGAAAACAGCTATGAGACAACTTTTATCATTGAGTTTCGTGGCAACAATCACGAAGTAAAAATTCGTTATTCTTATGCTAAGGAGGAAGCCCGGCCAGGAAAGAATCCTGGTAATCTTCCGCATGGAAAGCACGCTGGTAGGAATATGGGCGTTTCAGTCGTTCGAGCAGGGCGTGAATTGGAACTAGACGAGTCTTGGGCACAGAAAAGAGCTACAGAGCGATGGTGGGGAGTCGAGATAGAATTTCCCCCAACACTTGACGACTTGTTTGGGGTCACTAACAATAAGCAATCTGCCCGTAACTTTTCAGAACTGGCGAATCTAGATATCGAATCCATGCTAAGAGATGGAAAAACAATTATTGAACTCAAAGAAGAACTAATCCAAGAAGAAGACCCCAGAGGCCCATTAATAGACATTGCTTATAAGCTCCATAAAAATATAGCAACTATGCGAAATCAGATTAATGCACAAACGCCTGCTTCAGGCAGTGGACAAAAGCGACATCAAGGATCTTCTGCGGAGAAAGTTGCAACTGATGTGACAGAAGAACGGAAGAAAGATGGACACCAAGGGCAAAGCGACAAGGATGAGTCACTTCCTTTAGAGGAGCGAAAGGAAATTATTGAAAGCAAATTAATAGATAGAGGTGTTCTGCCATCTGAAGCTGAAGAGTTAGCTGCAAAAACCGTTTCTGATGGTTTGAAGTACACTTTTAGAAAAGCAGATATAGAAACTGCTGCTTTTTTTTCTGTTGAAAGGGGAGGAGGTGCAATTATGATATTTTTGAACGCTAACCATCCTGCCTACAAAAACCTTGTCGAAGTTTTAGAAGAAGAGGTAGAAGGTGTAGATCCTGAAACACTTCGCTTTCGTCTAACAAATTCTCTTGAGGGTTTGAAATTGTTACTGATGGCTTGGGCGCGGTACGAGGATGAGCAACCGCTTGGAAAACTACGCAATAAGGCACAGGAAGCTCGTTTTGATTGGGGACGGGTGGCTCGACAATTCCTTGAAAGTGAGGAATAACTGAAGGCTCTATCATTGTTTAACTAGGGGTTAGGGGTTTAACATTAGTGGCAGATATTGTGCCACTCTGTTTACCCACTTTCCAAAGTCAACCAGTTCATCATATTTTGCAGGAACCGGAAGAAGTGCGATGCCTACGGCAAGCTTCCCTAACGAATCCTCTCGAACCACAATAAAACTCAACCATAGAAATAGATAACTAATGTCCTACAGTGATTTTACTTTAAATCGAGTTGCTAAAGAGTTTAATTTAACCATTTCTGAGCGCTCTAATATTTTCACAGAAATTCCAGAATTAATACCAAGCGATTTTCTCCAAGAAACCCTGCGCGATAATCTACCTTTAGCCCTTGGTAGCAATACGGAAAAAGCGCGATCGGAATTAATTATTGCTCCAATTCTCGTCGAGCTCAGAAAACAATTAAATTATCAAATTAGCTGGTTTTCGGGTATTGACTTTAGTGTGGATGCCAGTAAAGGATTAAACGGCAGTTGTGATTTTATCATCAGTCAATCACCTGAACTTTTATTTGTTAGTGCGCCAGTTATTACCGTCGTAGAAGCTAAAAAAGAAAATATTTTAGCTGGCTTGGGACAATGCGTAGCGGAAATGTTGGCAGCGCAAATTTTTAATGAAAATGAAGGCAACGAAATTCCTGTGATTTACGGTACCGTTACCACCGGCACTAACTGGAAATTTTTGAAATTAACAAAACAGACGATCGAAATTGATTTAGTCGAATATTTTATCAACGATTTAGGTAAAATTTTAGGTATTTTAGCTAGTGGCATTCACTCAAGTATTAATTAGGTCAAGAAACCCGGCGGTTGAAATCGCATCTTGTCAAACGAAGTCCCTCAGTAACAGGCTAAGAGAGACTCGGTGGTTGAAACCCTGTCTGCACAAACTTTCTTCCACGCGGACTAACAGATATTCTCACGGCAATTTCACTTCTGTCTCCTGACTGATAACTACTGGCGGCGACAAAGGCGGTTGAGATTCCGCCACATTCAACTGACCGCCACAACAACGCAACTCGTAAAGTTTGGCATTAATTTGATACTCGTATTGGCTCAATAACCTTGCATAAATATAGCCGGCTTTTCCATCCAAAAAGCCTAACTGAATGAAGTAAAATAAAATAAATCTGAGCATTGGTTTAAAAGGCAGCCACACCCAAACTTTTTTGAGAAATCGCTTCCGCTGTACGGCATCTCCAAATAAGTTAGCACCAATAGTGCCGCTGTCGTCGCGCCCTTCAATAATATTGTAATAAACGCGAGCTTCCCAATTAGAATAGCGGTTGTGCCGTTCTATCCAGTGAAATAAATCGCGGTAATCCTCGTGGATCATGTCATTTTTTAAGTAGCCGACTTGACCGGATAAAATGACGTGTTCGTGAACTTCGTTGTCACCAGTATTGGGGACGGATTCAGTGCCGAGATTTTCGTAACGGCCTTTTTGATGTTTGAACAAACGCAAATTCCAGTCGGGATATCGGCCGCCGTAACGCAGCCACTGACCTAAAAATAAGACTTTGCGGTTGAGGTAGTAGCCGTCAAAATTGGGGTCTTCGATCGCCCGCGCGATTTCGTCCCAAAGTTCCGGCGGAATGCGCTCGTCGCAATCGACAATTAATACCCATTCGTTGCGAAAGGGCAGATTGTCCAAAGACCAATTTTTCTTTTTCGGCCAGCGTTTGTCGAAGTAGAATTGCACTACTTTTGCGCCGCTATTGATGGCAATTTCTACCGTGCGATCGCTGCTTTGAGAATCAACCATGAAAACTTCATCCGCCCTGGCAATGCTGGCCAGACACGCAGGTAGATTAAGTTCTTCGTCTTTTGCCGGAATGAGAACTGAAACCGGAATCTTGGATGAACTAGATGTCATAATCGAGTGCTTGAACCTGAATGCGGTAGAGTTTTTGTGGATGAAATGCGATCGGCACAGCCGCGCCGACGACTTGAGCAGCGAGGGATATTGCCTATAGCCTAATGCCTAGTGGTCGATTTCGGTGCAAAAATCAGGCCGCGGATGGCTGCGCTCAAATAACCGATTTGACCCCAGGCAAAAACGAAATTTTCAAAGCGCAGCGCCGGATCTCTAATATATTTAAAAGACTTCCAGACACCCCTCAAGATTCTTTCACCCCCTCGCCCAAGCTGAGCAATACCCGCTCGATCGGACAATTGTTCCCGATAACACTCGCTGATGCCTTGCCACCACCCGCGCTCTAGAAACCAAGCTTTGTTGAGCCGTTCTGCTGCGACATTGTGAAGCACCACGGCCTCCGGTAGATAAACTACTTGCCAACCTAACTCTAAAGCTAATTCTGTGGCCCGCAACTCTTCATTTGACAACAATTTTGTGCCGACTCTACCGAGTTTGACATCGAAGCCGCCAATTTTTTCGAGAAAAGTGCGCCGGATCGAGTAGTTTACACCCCTGGGAGTCAAACCGGCCGCAGTCACGTAAACGCAACTTTCCCCCAAATCGTATGCTCCCAAGTTCTGGGCCAATCCCGGTGACAGCCATTCGGGCGGGCTGACTCCAGAAGGCCAGAGCAAATTGACTTTGCCACCAGCGATGGCGAGTTTTTGATTGCTTTGATAAGCCGCGTGCAGCACTCTGAGCCAATTAGGGTCAGCAACAGCGTCGTCGTCGAGATAAGCTAATATTTCGCTGCGAGCTTCTGAAGCGCCGGTGTTCCGGGCTACTGACAGACCGATTTCGGGTTCCCAGACGTACTTGAGGCGGCGATCGCCCAGTCTTGCTTCTACCACCTCGCGGGTGCGCGAAGTGGAACTTTCCGGGCTCGCATAATCGCTAGAGGCGTTATCCACTACTACTACTTCAAAGTTGTCGGGAAAATCCTGTACCAGCAAGCTGTCGATCGCCCCCCCTAAATAGGCGGCGCGATTGTGGGTGCAAATAATCGCTGATATCTGAGGGTCTGGCATAAATAACAGCTTGGGAAATACTGGGGCTCGCGATCGACTTACTGTGATATTGTCTCAACAATGCTATTATCGCTTAAAAAGCATTTGATAGTTGGCAGTTTAAATCATAATTGGTAATTGGGAATTGGGAATTGGCAATTGGGAATTATGTTTAATCCTTTGTATGTGACCCCGCCCAAAGAACGGAGACAAACCCGTGACATTAGTCGCCAGCAGCCCCAAAATTTTAACCAAACTTCAATCTCCCAAAATCATTTGTTGTGGAGTAAATCTAAAATCTAAAATCTAAAATCTAAAATCGACTGACTAATGACTAACTCACAACCCCCGGCATCGAGACAATTAATCTTAGTAACTGGGCCTGCCCGAAGTGGCAAAAGTGAATGGGCCGAAACTCTGGCTGCGGGTTCGGGAAAACAAGTAATCTATGTGGCTACCGGCCGGGTTGATGAAACGGATTTGGAGTGGGTTCGTCGCCTCGAACAGCATCAAAATCGCCGTCCTGTTGATTGGACAACTCTAGAAGTGCCGATCGAATTATCGGCCGTTGTGCGAGCCGGCAAGCCCTCGGATTGCTTGTTGATTGATTCCCTGGGAACTTGGACGGCGAATCTTTTGGAAAAAGAAGCGGCAGTTTGGGCTAATGCGCAGCACGAGTTGCTGGCTAGTTTGAAGTCGGCGGTGGCTGATGTGATTTTGGTAGGGGAAGAAACCGGATGGGGCGTTGTGCCTGCTTATCCGGCGGGGCGGGTGTTTCGCGATCGCCTCGGCACTCTCGTGCGCCAGATCGGGGCGATCGCCGATAATGTTTATCTCGTCACCGGAGGTTACGCCTTGGATCTGAGCGTTCTGGGTACGCCGCTGCCGCCTGCTGCGAAAAATTAACAGCCGGATTCGCCATTGACAAGCGAGAAAAAATCTCGCTTGTCAATGGACAATTTTAACTGAAAATCAGGTATAATTTTAACTGAGATTTAAAACTCAAGACTCAGATAAATGAGTCAAAAAACATACTCCTTCGGGCAAACCGCACAACAATTTGACACGAGGAATAGCAAAATTTTCAAATAATGTAAAATATAAAATGTCTCTTGAGAAAGAGTGCCAAGTGCACATTGAAAGTCTAAAATCGCCAAATAGTTGACAGATTGACTAAAAATTATGGCATCAGAGAGTGAAGTGAGAAAATATATTGCTTACTGGTTTCAGTTAGGCAAAAAAGTATTAATTCGCAACGGTTCCGAAGTGCTGCTGCCCAAATCGGTAATTGCGGGCGATCGCTACAGCCAGGAATTTGAAGACTGCTGGCAAAAAATTATCTCCCCTGACAGCGGAGACTGTTACCTGCAAGGCACAAACGAAACAATTGCCCAACTGCTGACACCAGCTTGGGAAATCAGCCCCTGCGCGCGCTGCGCGATGCCCGTAGTGTTCCAAAAAACTGGAATGCCCCCGGAGTTCTGTCCCTGTAACGACTTACCGAACTGGCCCGATACCGAACTGCCCCAACCTCGATCGCCAGTCAGCACAAAATCGCAACTGTCAGGAATTCGCGATCGACTCCTCAAAGCTGGGGGCGAATAAAGAATGACATTGTAGTGCGTTCACGTGACGCGATCGAGCGGAGGCACGAGTGACCAGAAAGCGGGTTTTTCGCGAAAAGACGCGTTGCAACCCCCAGATCCAGTAAAAAACCCGCTTTCTGTAGTCCTAGTGCATAAGTCTTGGACTATTGGCTAGTGACTAACCCCTAAGGACTAATAACTTTTGCCTTCGGTTTTATACCTTAAAGCAGTGGTGAGAAGGCCACAAATTGTTACAATGTCTTTACAATGCTTCACAGGTCTGAGTTTTATGGATGTCAAGACGGTATCGCCAGCCTCCCCGCTAACTTACTCAAATTCAGGGACTCACGCTGCACTCGGGAATGTCAAAGAGGTAGAAACAGTTCCCCTGCAAGCTGTACAAGTAGAACTAGAGACAGTGGCGGTCACTCCCGAACCGCTCAAATCAGCCAGAGACATAGCTTATGAGTTGGCAGGAGATGCTGTGCGCTACGATCCAGTGGCGATCGCAGCGCTGTACCGAAAGCGACCTCTACAAGTCTGGGGAAGGCTGTCGAGCGTTGTTTGGACATTTTTTAGCTTTGCCTTCAGTGTGTGGTTCGACGGCAAAACAGGTCGTACCGCCACCAACCAAAAGCGTCGCGCCGTCCGACTGCGAGAAATTCTGGCGCAACTCGGCCCAGCTTTCATCAAAATCGGACAAGCACTCTCAACACGGCCTGACTTAGTACCGCCAGTATATTTAGAAGAACTAACAACGCTGCAAGACCAATTGCCAGCATTTCCGAATGAAGTAGCATATCAATTCATCCAAGAAGAATTGGGCGCCCACCCCAAAGACATCTACGCAGAAATCACCCCCGATCCGATCGCCGCAGCTTCTCTCGGACAAGTCTACAAAGGCAAACTCAAAACCGGGGAAACAGTCGCAATCAAAGTGCAGCGACCAGATTTAGCCGAGAACATCGGCTTAGATATCTACATCCTGCGGCGCGTTGCAGTTTGGGCACAAAACAACTTCAAAATAATTCGCAGCGACCTCGCAAGCATTATGGACGAGTTGGGCGAGCGCATTTACGAAGAAATGGACTACACCCACGAAGGTCAAAATGCCGAACGGTTTGCCCAACTATACGGTCACATCAAAGACATTTACGTTCCCAGCATCTACTGGGAATATACCCGCCGCCGCGTCTTAACAATGGAGTGGATCACCGGCGTCAAACTGACTAATTTAGAAGCAGTTAAAGCTCAAGGAATCGACGCTCCTTACTTAATTGAAGTGGGGGTGCAGTGTTCTCTCAGACAACTGCTAGAACACGGTTTCTTTCACGCTGACCCGCATCCCGGCAATCTTTTGGCAACTCCTGACGGTCAGTTGGCTTATCTCGATTTCGGGATGATGAGCGAAGTTAAACCTTATCAGCGATACGGCTTGTTAGAAGCTGTGGTGCATTTGGTGAACCGCGACTTTGAAGGTTTAGCAAAAGATTACGTGAAGTTGGAGTTTTTAACGCCAGACACCGATTTAACGCCAATTATTCCAGCTTTGGCCAGCGTGTTTAACAATGCTTTGGGTGCTAGCGTTGCCGAACTAAATTTCAAAAGCATTACTGACGAGCTTTCGGCGGTGATGTACGAATATCCTTTCCGAGTTCCAGCTTACTATGCTTTGATTATTCGATCGCTCGTCACCTTAGAAGGGATTGCCATCAACGTTGACCCCGAATTCAAAGTGTTGAGCAAAGCTTATCCTTACGTTGCAAAACGGCTGTTGAGCGACCCCGCACCGGAATTGAGAGCATCCCTGCAAGACTTGCTGTTCAAACAAGGGGAATTCCGCTGGAACCGCTTAGAAAACTTGCTCAAAAATGCCCGCGAGAGCGAGGATTACGATGTCAGCAAAATCTTGAACCAAGCTTTAGAGTATTTATTTTCCGAAAGAGGAGATTTCATTCGCGATCGTATTGTCTTGGAATTAGTCAAAAGTCTCGACACACTTTCCAGCAACGCTTTTGCTAACGCCAAAGCTGTAGTCGGCGAATGGTTTGGAGTCAAGGCAAATCAACCTGTGGTTTCACAAACTGAACAAAAAAACTTAGAGCACATCAAGCGGATTTGGGATATTTTGCAATCAACTCCCGGTTTTGACACGATGAAAGTATTGCAGCTACTTCCGCAGTTGTTGGTGAAACCGGAAGTGCAGAATATGGGGCAGAAAGTAGTCGGCGGTTTAGCTCAAAGAGCAGTTGCTAGGGTAATTCGCGAGTTTTTGCTTTCGCAGGAACCGGCAGCAATTCCTGAGAATGGAAGCTACCCTAAAACTTCGCCTCAGTTGTCTTTACCTGCTGCGAAGTAGTTTGATTGGGCGTTTTTTTGACCGCCGATATTAGCAGATAAACACAGATGAACGCAGATGGAATTTCATCTGCGTTCTTTTAATTAAGCTTGAATCCTTTAGCGGCTAATTGCTGGCGGAGACTCTGAATCATTACGCGATCGAGAGTATTTCCACCACTATTGGTACTAGATTGGCGCTGTTGTTCAATATATGCTGTACGCTTTTGAGATAAGTCGCGGATCGTCTTTTTAATCGCTTCTCTTTCGGTTTTCTTTCCAGCTACATATGCTCTTTTTTGTGTTAGCGTCATCCCCTGCATGATTTCTGGTAAATTATCATCTGATATTGTCTCTAGCTTAACTGTTCCGTTTTCAAGAGCATCCAGCAAGTCCCAAGAAGCATTATCATAGTATTCAGAAGCTTTGGACGCACTACGCAAAACCGTATTGCTGCCAGCATTACTATCTTCAACTGCTTGACGTTGTTGTCCTACTCTTCCTTCTCTACCGTAGGGAATGTAGGTTTGATTGAGTTTAGTATTCCAAGTAGAAATTTCGTCATCGTAAGGGGACTTAATTACCACAATTTGTTGGTTTTGATTAATGTTAAAACTACTGCCTTTTGCTAAATCTGCTCCTGATGCCCAAAGTTGTCGTTCCTGACTTTCGGCTGAACCACAGTAGATTGTATTAACGAGTGTATCTCCTTTGACAGCGAGATTGACAGATTGATTCCAAACTATTGGGCCTTGATCGAATGGTTCATTCCCCGCAATAAAAATCACGCGAAAATCTTCCTGATTTTTACTCCAGTTTAATTCTTGCATTGCTGAACGAATTACCCAGCCAGCATATTCTTGACCGCCGTTGGTTTTGATACTAAATAGCTTTTCGGAAACTAAATCTAATTCTGGAGTAAACCCAGTTAATAATCTGACAAAACCTTCCGAGGAAGGTAAGCTGTCATTACCATAATGGTAGAGAGCAACTTCTAACTCTGGTACTTCGCCATCTTTGGTTACTTTAGTTAAAAAATTAACAATTTGCCAAAGTTGAGTACGAGTCTGGTCAATCAGTCCATCCATGCTATTACTAGAATCTAAAAGGATGGCTATCTGAATTTTTGCTTTTGCGAAAGCTGCTGTGGGAGAACAAAAAATACTTAGGGTTAAAGCTGTAGTGAATAAAATTCGAGTTAATTTCTGCATAGAATTTCCCCTACAAATTTATTTTTTACCCAATTATAGTCAGTAATAGTATAGATTTAGTTCCTGGTGTCAAGTAAGTTGTAACAAAACTTTACATTTGCGCTTAATTCAGTACATGACTTACGCACTCCGACGGAAGAAACCGGGTTTTTTACCTTGGGTGTGGACTGCAACGTTCTAGCAGTTTTGTTAATGCTGCATCAGGAGTTTTATAGTTTTCTAAGTTAACGCGGTTTAGGGAAACAACTACTTGTACGTGGTGGTACTTTGCGGGCGTTAATTGATATTAGATCATCGGTTTTTCCTTGCTTTTCGTCACAAGAGTAATAGGTTTTTCCGTTACATCTTATTATGGGTTAGAGTTGCTTTTGGGAAAATAAAACAAATTTACTTAATGAACTGCAATGCTCACCCTGCTTGTCCGTCCCTTATCATAGAAGGAGTCACAGAAAAGCGTAGCGCTCGGGAGTCAATATATGCAGGCCATCCTTTTAAGCCGCGAAGAAGTTGCACAACGTGCAAAGCAATTGTACGAAAGCAACATCCGCCAAAAGGTCGAAGTGGAAGAGAACATCGGCAAGATGGTCATCATCGACATTGAAACAGGTGATTATGAAGTCGATAAAACTGGATTGCAAGCATCTCGTAACCTTAGTAAGAAGCACCCAAATGCCCGACTCTTTGGTATTCGCATTGGATATAACGTTGCTGTCTCATTTGGTGGTGTCATGGAGCGTGTCTGCAAGTGATTATCTGGGATTGTGACAAATAGACACGCAACTGTAACGCTGACTTTCTTGCTACCGAATGGCTCAAGCATCCCTATTGAGTTCGTCATAGATACAGGCTTCACTGGGAATTGTGTCTTCCTCTAGAAGCTGTTTCATTGATGGGCTTGACCTTTAGACACGACATTCCCGCAAATTTGGCAGATAATAGTGAAGTCTTGCTACCACTTCACGAAGCGATCGTCCTTTGGGATGGTGAAGAGCGAGAAGTCCTTGTCATTGCGACAGGAAGGCGACCTTTACTTGGAACTGCCTTGCTGGATGAGCAAGAAGTTGTTATTCAGTTTACAGAAGGCGGGTTGGTGACTCGATGAGTTGTAGCTGTCCTCAAGGTTGCAAGTACGCGCGATCGAAGCTATCCCGTTCGCGCAGCGTTCCCGAAAGGTAGGGGATCGCTTTTTCTTCTAGCTCGACAATTTACGATTTACAAGTCTTTACAAAATTATGTCACTTTTTCTCACCGGCAGGGCGATCGGGGTGGTTTATTTGTTGAGTTAAGGTAGAGTAGAAGGCATTCAGATTGTTCAAAGTTAAACCGCTAGTGCAAAGTGTGGTGTGGTATTCTATGAATAGAAATTCAAATCGAAAGATTAATCAAGATGAGCGATTGAGTATCTATTCGGGTCTTTCCTCTTCTTTAAGAAAAAAATACTCGATTACTATCATTATCTTAATCGTATTAAGCGTACTCAGCATTTATATTAAATCGGATAAAGTTAACAGCAATATTTGGAGTTTTTCAGTTGAATTAAAGGTTACATCGGTAACTTTAGTTCTTCTCTTTCTTTTTTGGCTTCCTATTTTACTTCCTTGGATTCTTTCTCAACTTCCGCAAGTGCAAGGTTCTTTAAATTGGTTACGCGAACAAGGCATTGAGGAAATTGAGACTAATATACTGAGAATTAAACTAAAATACGGTGTTCAAGAAGCCTCAGAAAAATACGAAGAAAAAATATCAGATATTGGGGCTATAAATCTAACATCTCAGGAAACGCAGCAGCAGCTTGAGGGACGCTATCGAGATGCCATAGCTTTAGTTGATCCTGCGAGCGATATAGATTCAACGGAAGCATTGAAGCGGATAGATCAATTGGCTGGCTATTACGATAGGGTTAGAGATGAAATGCCCTATGGACATAACCGCACAAAATTAATGCACGAAATTTCCTCAACTATGTGGACTTTAATTCCTAAAGTTATAAATTTTCCTGTTCATGAAAGACTAAATAGCCAGAAGGGGGGAGAGCGTTTGTCTGCTTACAAGCACGTTGAGTGGAACACATCAACTGATTATATAAATTTGTTAGTTTCTAGAGCCGTTGGTATTATGGAGATGCCCTACACTCAATACGCTGCTTTATTGGCACTAAGAAGAGTGGTAACAAACAATCAATTTGCTCCCAGTAAATCAGCAGAAATCATAGATATTTTGAACTGGTCAGCAAATCTTGATTATATGCAGCCAGAGCGCCGAAAATTAATGATTGAAATTGCTTCCCTACTAAAAACAAAGGCATAAAGCCTGCTAGTTCCGCCGCATAACAACTCGCTTGCACCCAACCGAATCAACGTCATCGGGTTAGGCACGAAAGGTTATTGGCAGCCGCTGAACAGCAACGTTAGAACGAGCGACGAACCATACCATCGATCGCGACAATAGCTAACCCGGATTTGGTATGACAAACCGCAAAAACTGCAAAAAACCCGGTTTTTTCAAGAAACCGGGTTTTTATCTATTCGATCGCTCTCAACCAAATCTACAATTACTACAAGGTAGAAGTGCCACTTAAATCGCTACTTTTTGGTAGCTGAATGGGACTTGGATTCGCATTAAGTAAGAGGTCAGCTTCCTTACCAGAAGTATTAGCAGTGGGGGCGATCGCACTACCAACACTCGCCGCTTGCAAAGGAATAATTGGCTGAGTTTGAGCGCTGGTTAGAGATGTTAACAAGCTGTTAGAGTCGTAGATGAGAATGTCATCATCGATGCCACTAAAGCTATTCATGGTTGGAATTAAACCGCCGTTTAGCAAGATGTTATCGGTGGTAGTTGTGCCATCAGTTGCTGTCGAAATGGCTGGATTAGTAGCTGTTGTTAGCGGTTGTGGGTTGGCTGCTGGCGCGCTAATCGTGCTGTTTGGCTGACTAATTGATTCAGTATTCGTGCTGTTTGACTGGCTAATTGACGCAGTAGTCGTGCTGTTTTGCTGACTAATTGCTTCAGTAGTCGTGCTTGATGGGCTAGTGCTAGAACCGCTGTCGATCGCACTTAGAACATCGTCACTATCAACAGGTTCGCCGGTTAAAAGATCGGTATCCGAGGGAGTATTGAAAGCTGCGGGAAGCGCACCTCCGGGTGTGACGGGGATAAACCGAGAACTGTCGATCGCACTAAATTGAGTATCTTTCACCCAAGCTAAATGTTCGCCGGTGCCTGCGATGCTAATCAAGGCATCGTTAGTATAATTTTCGCCGCCTTGAACGATTTGCAATTGGTCAAAAGTGAGGTCTTGTGAGAGTCCGAAGTAATCGCGATCGGCCTGGAAGTAGAAAATGTTATCAAGTCCCGAACTTGGTGATAGCACAAACAGGTCGGTACTGCTGCCTCCAATCAACGTATCTTGACCGTTGCCGCCTTTGAGCACGTTGTTTCCTTCGCCGCCGTAGAGACTGTCATCGCCATCGTTGCCGTTCAGGCTGTCGTTGCCGCTGCCGCCACCTAAGAAGTCGTTGCCATTACCGCCATCAAGGGTATCGTTGCTGCTGCCGCCGTCGAGACTGTCATCGCCTTCGTTACCCAAGAGGTTGTCGCTGCCAGCTTCCCCGGTTAGCAAGTCGTTGCCGCAACCGCCGTCGAGGGTGTCGTTACCGGCACCTCCCAGCATGGTGTCGTCTTCGCATTCACCAAACATCAAGTCGTCGCCGTTACCTCCTCCCATCAAGTCGTTGCCACTGCCGCCGGCGAGGGTGTCGTCGCCGGAGTCGCCGGTGAGAGTGTCGTCGCCGGAGTCGCCGACAACCAAGTCGTTACTGGCGCCGCCGTCCATCATGTCAGTTTCATCGCCGCCGTAGAGGGTGTCTTCTCCGACTTCCCCCAACATGGTGTCTTGCCCTTCACTGCCAAACATCAAGTCGTTGCCGGC
The DNA here is from genome assembly GCF_036701825.1 of Microcoleus sp. MOSTC5. Classification (NCBI taxonomy): domain Bacteria; kingdom Bacillati; phylum Cyanobacteriota; class Cyanophyceae; order Oscillatoriales; family Microcoleaceae; genus Microcoleus; species Microcoleus sp. MOSTC5. Next base: position 28,190 of record NZ_JAUBRK010000064.1, read on the forward strand.
ACCTCCGAAGAGTTTGTCGTCGTCGATGCTGCCGTCAATTTTGTCGTTGCCGGCACCTCCTAATAATTGGTCGTTGCCCGTACCGCCGAACAGTTCGTCGTTGCCGGCGCCGCCGTCGATGGTGTCGTAGCCGGAACCGCCGTCGATTTTGTCTTCGCCTGCTTCTCCAAAAATCCTGTCGTCGTCTTCGTTGCCCCAAACGTTGTCGTTGCCAGCGTTGGCGTTGATGAAGTCGTTGCCAGCTTGAGCCCAAATGTTGTCGTTGCCGTCGTTGCCGAGAATCGAGTCTGCGCCGGAACCACCGTCGATGTTATCCTCTCCGGTTTGTCCGAGGAGGGTGTCGGCTGCATCTCCGCCGTAGATTTGGTCGCTGCCGCGCCCGCCGTCGATGAAATCTTGGTCTTCACGGCCGTAGAGTTCGTCGTCGCCGTCGTTGCCCCACAGGGTGTCATTTCCGGTGCCGCTATCGAGGAAGTCGTCGTCGTCGTTGCCTTCGAGGCTGTCGTTGCCGGATTGACCGAAAATTTGATCGCCCCCTTCTCCCCCTGCTAAAGTATCGTTGTTTGCCCCGCCGTCAATGTAGTCGTCGCCGCTGTTGCCGTCGGCGATGTCGTTACCGTCATTTCCGAAAATACGATCGCGCCCTTCGCCTCCAGTTAAGCTGTCATCGTCTGCGCCGCCTTCTAGGTAGTCGTCGCCACTGTTACCGGAGAGGGTATCTTTGCCGATTTGACCGAAAAGTCGATCGGCCCCTTCGCCACCATCAAGGCTGTCGTTGCCAGATTCGCCCCGCAGAATGTCATCTCCGGTTTGTCCTAACAGCGTATCCTCGTTATCTCCACCCCACAGTTCGTCGTCATCGGCATTGCCTTCTAAGAAGTCGTTGCCTTGGCGGCCGTATAATTTGTCGCGGCCGTCATTGCCGGAGAGGGTATCGTTTTCGGTTCCGCCGTCAACGAAATCGTCCTCTGTTCCGCCGGCTAGGGTATCATTGCCACCTTCCCCATAGAGGCTGTCATTATCTTCGCCGCCGTCGAGTTGGTCGTTGCCGAAACCGCCGAACAGGGTATCGCTGCCGGATTCTCCCAGCAATTTGTCAGCGTCGTCTCCTCCCCAAAGGGTGTCGCTATCGTCGCCACCGAACAGGGTATCGAGGCCGGATTGACCGTAAATTCGATCGCGCCCTTCGTTCCCCTGAAGCAAATCATTGCCGGAACCGCCGTCAACAATGTCATCGCCACGGTTGCCGATAACCGTATCATCACTGACTTGTCCGAACAAACTGTCGTTATTTTCGCCACCGTCGAGAATGTCGTTACCGTCGCCGCCTTCGAGGGTATCGTTTTCAGTACCACCGTCAAGGGAGTCGTTGCCGAGTTCCCCAAAAAGTCGGTCTGTTCCTGAGTTGCCTTCGAGGATGTCATCGCCACCGAAGCCGTACAGAGTGTCGCTGTCAGCTTGACCGAGAAGGGTATCGTTACCGTCACCTGCTAAGAGTGAGTCGTCGCCGAAACCGCCTTGCAATAAGTCGTTGCCAGCTTGACCGAACAAGGTGTCTTTGCCGTCGCCACCGTAGAGGGAATCGTTGCCTTCTGCTGCATCGAGGATGTCATTGCCAGATTCCCCAAACAAGTTGTCATCGCCGGCTTTGGCTGATAAAGTGTCATCGCCTTGACCTCCCCACAGATAGTCATTGCCACTTCCGGCATCTAAAATGTCTTTGCCACTATTGCCGTAGAGGGAATCGTTGCCTTCGCCAGCATCGAGAATGTCATCGCCGTTTTCGCCGTAGAGGTAGTCGTCGCCCGCTTGGGCTGATAAAGTGTCGTCGTCTTGACCACCCCAGAGGTAATCGTTGCCTGCGCCAGCATTGAGAAAGTCTTTGCCACTATCGCCGTAAAGGGAATCGTTGCCTTCGGCTGCATCGAGGCTGTCGTTGCCGCCTTCGCCAAACAGGTAGTCATCGCCAGCTTGGGCTGATAAAGTATCGTCATCTTGACCACCCCAGAGGTAGTCGTTGCCAATTCCGGCATCGAGAATGTCTTTGCCGTCGCCGCCGTAGAGACTGTCGTTGCCTTCTGCTGCATCGAGGGAGTCGTTGCCCGCTTCGCCAAACAGTTTGTCGTCGCCTGCTTTGGCGTATAACGTGTCACCGTCTTGACCTCCCCAAAGTTGGTCGTTGCCGATTCCAGCATCGAGGATGTCTTTGCCGTCGCCACCGTAGAGGTTGTCGTTGCCTTCTGCTGCATCGAGGGAGTCGTCGCCGGCTTCGCCGTAGAGGTTGTCGTCGCCTTCTTTGCCTAGGAGGATGTCGGCATCGTCGCCGCCGTAAAGTTGGTCGTTGCCGAAGCCGGCATTTAGGGTGTCTTTGCCGGTACCGCCGTAGAGATAGTCGTTGCCTGTTCCGGCGTCTAGGGTGTCGTCGCCTGCATCGCCTGCGAGAGTGTCGTTGCCGACTTCGCCGATGAGGGTGTCTTGGTCGTCGCCGCCGGAGAGTTCGTCGTCGCCGGTGCCACCGTAGATGAGGTCGGTGTCTCCTTCTCCGTAGAGTTTGTCGTTTTCGCCTTCGCCGTAGATGGTGTCTTTGTCTTCGCCGCCGTACACAAAGTCGTCGCCAGCGCCACCGTAGAGTAAGTCTTTGCCTGTTTCGCCAAAAATTGTGTCGTTGCCGTAACCAGCGTCTCCGGCAACGGTGTCGTCATCGCTACCGGCGTAGATTAAGTCGTCGGCATCGCCACCTCGGATGTAGTCTTGACCGGCTTCACCGTATAGGGTGTCTCGGTCTTGGTTGCCGTAGATGCTGTCGCCGCCTTCGCCACCGTAGATTAGGTCATTGCCGAATTCGCCGTAGAGTTTGTCGTGGCCACCGAGTCCGTAAATGCGATCGTTCCCAGCATCGCCAGTGATAACGTTAACCGTATCGTCGCCAGTAATATTATCGTCATGCCGAGAACCGGCGACGTTTTCAATATCGGCAATTTTGTCTTGGTCGCCCCAACCGTCGATAGCATCGCCTGTTTGTAAGTTGACAGTAACGCCGTTCGGGTCGCGGCGGTAGCTGAGAATGTCGATGCCATCTCCGCCGTAAAATGAGTCATTGCCGGCATTGCCAATTAATAAATCGTTGCCTTCTAATGCCCAAATTCGGTTATCTTTTTCGTTGCCAATTAAGATGTCTTCAAAGCGAGTACCGATGATATCTTCTAAGTTTCTCAAAGCATCGGTAGTGCCAAAACCGTCTTTACCAGTACCAGCGGCAATTTCAAAATCCCGTTCGAGTTCGGTGTAATATTCGCTGGGATTGACATCGGTGACGAATTCTTTGAAACGTTGATTGGTGTTGTTGTCGTAGTCGCTATTTTCGTCAATATTAACGATAACGCCACTGGGGGAATTTCTGTAATTAACGAGATCGACTCCTTCTCCCCCGTCAATTAAATCATCGCCGATTTCTCCGATTAACGAGTCATCGCCAGTACCGCCAAATAATTCGTCATTGCCAGCGTTGCCGTTGAGAGTGTCATCGCCGCCTTGGCCTAAAAGTACGTCGTCATCGAAGCCGCCAAACAGGGTATCTCTGCCGTCACCACCATCGATGTAGTCTTGGCCTTGACTGCCGAAAAGATTGTCTTCGCCAGCTTGTCCGTAAATATCATCGTCATCGGCCCCGCCATCAATGATGTCTTGGCCGTCGCCACCTTCCAGCCAGTCATTGTTTTCGTTACCTTGGATGATGTCGTTGCCGGCTTGTCCGTAAATTCTGTCATCTCCGGTATTGCCGGAAAGCAAGTCTTGGCCGTTGCCGCCATCGATGAAGTCGTCGTCGGCGTTGCCTTCTATGGTGTCGCTGCCCTCTTGCCCGTAGAGGATGTCGTTGGCTTCGTTGCCTTGGATGAAGTCGCGGCCGCTGCCACCTTCGGCGTAGTCTTCGCCTTGGTTGCCTTGGATGATGTCGTTGCCGGTTTGGCCGTAGAGTTTGTCATCGCCGGTACCTCCGATGAGGATATCGTTGTCGCTACCACCGTCTAGGATGTCGTCGCCCTCTTCACCGAAAAGTTGGTCGTTGCCAGCCTGGCCGTAGAGTAAGTCGGCATTTAACCCACCGTAAAGTTTGTCTTTGTCTTCGCCACCATATAAAGTGTCGTTTCCGGCTTCTCCTTGTAATAAATCATCGCCTTGTTCGCCTCGCAAGTCGTCATTTCCTGTGCCGCCATTGAGGGTGTCTTTGCCAGTTCCGCCGTAAAGAGAATCGTTGTCTTCTTCTCCTTTTAAGTCATCGTCTCCTTCTTCGCCGTAGAGTTTGTCCTCACCTTGGCCCCCGTACAAGGAATCATTTTCGGTTCCGCCGTAGAGAGAGTCGTTGCCATTTTCTCCTCGGAGGTCATCGGCACCTTGTTCGTCGCGAAGTTCGTCTTCACCATCGCCACCGTAGAGGAAATCATTATCTTGACCGCCGTAAAGGGTGTCGTTGCCGTTTTCTCCTCTTAAATCGTCGCTGCCTTCATCACCTCGAAGGTCATCATTGTCATCGCCGCCGTAAGCTGTATCATTATCAGTGCCACCGTAGAATTTGTCATCTCCTTTTTGCCCCCAAAAAAGGTCGTTTCCGCCTTGACCGTAGAAGATATCGGTGTAGTCACCGCCAGTCATTGTGTCAGGAGAGGAGGAACCGCTGATAATTTCAATATTTCCAAGAGTGTCTACAGTTTTTTCGCCTTTTACAACAAAGCCATCTTCAACTTTGTAAACATCGGAATTACCAACTTTGTCTGCCCGAACTTTAATTCCAATTGGACTGCCGGAATAATTAGCAGTATCAGTTCCTCCTTCTCCCCCGTCCAAAAAGTCGAAGCCAGAATCGCCTGTTAAGGTGTCGCTATCACCAGTTCCTAGCAAAACATCGTTGCGTAAGCCACCTTGAATGTTACCATCTCCTTGAACCCAATCATCATCGTTGGTAGAACTCGTAGTAACCGTTCCTTTGGGGAAATAGAATCCTTTGGGGTGTAGTTCGTAGAAAACATTATTCAAATAATCATCAACAACATTTTTGTGTTGAGCCAGGTATACATTAAATTCATGCTCGCTAATTCCTGGACTGATCATTCCAACTCCCAATTGAAAAATTTTAGTTAATTTTTCCCAGACAAATGGGTTAGGCTGATCGAGTTGAAGCCATGTTACTGGATCGTTATTTTTGAGATTGTTGTTGGAAACATTTTCTCCTTTATATAAAGTAAGACCGCCCGCATTGATATAGCTACTTGGCGAACCCATTGCTAGGACTCTAATTCGATCTGCCTTGCTAGCTCCTCCGATTTCTTGCAAGCCATCTTCTAGGAAAAAGTTGCCTTGAGAGTGACCAACTAGAATTAGAGAATTATTTGGTGTAATAAGCCATTTGTTTACATCTGGAACCCACAGGCTATTTACCTCCTGACTAGGTGCTATATCTGGATACCAGAATTGTTTGAGAGCTTCCTTTAAATCTGGGTTAAGAGCATCAAACAAACTATTAATTGCAGCATCAATTGGAGTTGGCAAAAATTTTTGCAGAAACTTTATGGCTTTGGCTGTAAAATCAGCATCGCTGAAAAGATTAACTGCGCTTCCGCCACTAGCAAAAACATTCACAAAGCTTTTAGCTAATTCATAAGCCTCTCCAAAATCATTAAATAAATCAAAAGCTTTTTGAAAATTGCCAAGCAACGATCCAAAAAAATCACCTAAATTAAAACCAGAATCTTGAGCGTCTTTATAATCTTTGGCTTTGCTAGGGCTCCAATCATCAAAATTAATAAGATTATTAAGAGCCATTTCAAAGAGAAAATTAGTTGCAAAGGAAGCAAGGTCTACAAAATCTTTGCCACCTGATGTATTTAAGTATCTGTCATCTAGTTCAATTGATCCTCGAAAACCTGATTCACCTTGCGCCCATTTATTGTTACGGATTTTCCATTGTGCGTCAAGTAAATTCAGGTCACGATTAAACTCAAAGTCGAGAGTACGAATTCCATTGACATAGAGAAAATGAGATTTACCTCCATCTTCAACCAGTTGGTCGTAAACTTTATCGAATTCAAAGTTAGGAGTAGCCATGATTTTTATCCTAGCGTGGTAGATACAAACTGTTCTGAAAATTGACAAAGCGACTGTATCGACAAGCCCGATCGCACTTCTGCACTTCTGCACTCTCTAGCTGTCGTATATCCGTCATTTACCCAAACTGAAGTCTCGCGAAGTGCGATCGCACTTCAACTCAGTTGTCGCAATTACTGACTCAAATCAACTCAATAAATGCAACCGTGGAAATAGACTAAACCAACATCGGAAGAACCCGTTTCCAATATCCGTTGGGATGTTGGTTCGGATTTCGATCGGGAAGTTACGGGCGATGCGACTTTTGAATAACTCTCAACAAGTGCGATCGAACTTCGTAATTTCCCTTCTGTATATCTATCAGGGTGAGCTCAGTAGTTTTATGCAAAACTCTCAAGTTTTTTTTGTAAAGTTTTGCAAACACTGGTGAAAGTACGGAACAACCGGTGTTTTCGGGATTTAAGGGCGATCGAATCACGCGCTTTCCCACAATCCGGCGGGGAATTCATTCCCCGCCTCATAGCCAAAGTCCTCTCAAAGAGGACTGGTAAATTCTTCAGTCGTCTTCAGACGACTTTCGCTTTGAGGCAGGGGTTTCAACCCTTGCCGGAGTTCCGGATTGCGAGATAGCCGGATTGCGCGATCGATCTGGTTGTTAGCGCCAAAGATCGATCGCCCCTCAAGCCTTTTTGTTCTTCCTATCTACTTATCGGGGTGAGCTCAGTAGTTTTATGCAAAACTCTCAAGTTTTTTTGGTCGAGTTTTGCAAACACTGGGTGAAAGTACGGAACGACGGGTGTTTTCGGGATTTAAGGGCGATCGATGTTACGCACGGGTGGTCAGAAACCGGGTTTTTCGCAGAATACTTCGTTACAAACCTGCATAAATCGCAAAAACCCGGTTTATGCAGGTTTTGATGCGTCTTAACAAAAATTCACATCTAATTGAACAGCCCAATCCACCGCACAGCAAGACTTTCAACCATCCGCTCAAAAAAGATTTCAGAATTTCGCATAAATTCCTCCAACTCACCCTGATAAATAAATGTAGGAACAAAGTTGCGGCCGCACTGAACTATGAATGATGAGTACATCCCCTCCGAGGGGGAAGACCGCCCATCCGAGAACCAAACCGATGCTGTTGAGGGTGAGGGAGAATCGAATTTATCCCACAGACAACTTCTATATCAAGAGCTCGATCGGCTTTTCATCGAAGCTTCCCAGCATCCTCCTGGTTTTACCAGAAAGCGTTATTTGAGCCAAATTGTGACTAAGATCCAAAATTCCGGCCTGATCTGCCAAAATCATAAAAATGAACCTTTCTACCAAGATGCAGTTCAAGATCAGTGGGAGTTTTTCTGTAACAATTTGTGGGAAGCCCGCACAGGAACTCAATACGATCGCACTCGAAGTAATCCGATTACTTGGTTTAACAATTGCTTGAAGTGGCGACTTTTAACTTTGACTCTTAAGAGGGCTAAAGAAAACAAAAAGATATGCAATAACGAACAACTTTTACCAGATGGAGAATTGATCGATCTAATCAAACAGCTAGCCGATCGCGATGAAAGTCATATTCTCGAATATATTCGAGATTTTGAAGAAGTCAAAAACTGGATTGAAACCAACCCGGATGGGGTATTAAGCGAGCACATTCGAGGGCGGAAAGATCTAACTTGTCAAGTTATATTGAGAAGCTTGTCATCTGGTAAAACTTTTTCGACAATAGCATTAGAGTTTGGCTGTCCTTATCCTACACTATACGGCTTTTACAAAAAAAAATGTCGTAATCATTTGCAAGAATTTCGCGAAAATCATGGCTATTAATCATAGAAGGAGTTAAAGTAGGGAAATGAATAACAATATTACCGGAACTCAATCATTGCCAATGCCAATTACCCAAAAGGCAATTCGTTTAGCATGGCAATTTGCTTCCGCACACAATCATCCGAAAAAAATAGAACAGATTTATCTCAATACTCTGGCAGTCTTGGTAGTCCAAAATTATTTAAAAATTTTAGATATTGAAGCTGATTTGACTCAATGCGATAGCTGGAATTCAGTAATTCGGATGCTTGAGGATACGGCAGATTTGTATATTACAGGGTTGGGAAAAATTGAATGTCGCCCAATTAAGGCCATACATCAAAAGGCAGACAACGGCAATCAAAATTTACAAGCAAATACCTATGAAATATGTCCTATTCCTATCGAAGCTAGGGAGGAACGTATCGGTTATATTGTAGTAGAAATTGATGGGGATAACAAGGAAGCAAGATTGCTGGGATTTTCTCCGACTGCCAAGACGGGAGAATTAGTATTAAGGGATTTAAATTCTTTGGATGACTTTTTGATTCACCTCGAACATTTGTCGGAATCTAAAGTCAATCTTCGTCAGTGGTTGAATCAGATATCTAGATCGGATTTGGAGTCTATTGAATCAGTATCTAATCCACATCCTGAGACTTCGCCTGTTGAGATTAAAAACCCAGTTAAATCTAATTCAGGCAATTGGTTGCAAAATCTTAGAGAAAGAGGTTGGCATAAAATTGAGCAAGGTAAACAAAATTTAGAAGATTTAATTTTTCCTGATGAGCACCTAAGTCCTGCATTTAGAGGAGGTGGAAATTCTAGTGGCGAATCTGCCTCCCAGGGCTATCACAGCAGCATGAATAGGTTTCCTGCAGCCGATGCTGTGCGGGCAAAGTTGATAGACTTACGAATGCGTTTGGGCAGAACTACTGTTGCTTTGTTGGTTGCTATTACCAAAGAGGGCGATCGCACTTTCAAAGTCCAGGTTCAATTATATCCGGCGATGGGAGAGCGTTACCTACCAACAAATATTAAACTTTCCTTAATATCCGACATCGGAGAAAACCTAAACGAGTCACAATCAAGGATTCAGGACAGGTGCATTTTGCTGGAAGATATTGAGGTAGAGGGAGACGAGAGCTTTAGTATTCGAGTAGCTTTGGATAATTTCAGCGTCACAGAAAATTTTGTGGTATGATATTTTGATTCACTGCGATCGCATCAAATTTATGAGCTTAAGATTTATCTTGGGTTTAGGGATGGGAGATCTAAAAAAGGGTTTTCCCGACATCACAGGGGAGTTTCAAGAAAGCCGAACAACAGTCCATAAATTTAAAGGAAGTTTGCCACCAGCGTCGGAAGTTGAGGAGATGCAAAGAAGGTGGCAAAATATTTGCCTTGCTAGACAATCTAGCAACATATTTTCTAGGATTAAAGTCAAGCCCACAGGGATCACAAATATTTCTGAAGAGAATCCTAAATTTATCTATCAATGCTTGAATGAAGTGATGAGCCAGTGGCTGAGTAGTGAGGAATTTTATGCTGGAATTGAGCATAATTTTAGAAACGTAGTTGATGCTTTTGGTGGCAGATATCAGTGCTTTGAAGTATTTCTAGAAATAAAAGATTCAGAAAATTGGCATCTACCTTGGGATGCGTGGAAATTTCGCGAAGATTACAAAAATTGTGAGATAATTAAAAGTCCGTCACAGTATAGAAAAGCTCTCAAACAGGCAACTATAGGCGGAATGCCTCTGCCTTCGCGAGGTAGAATTTTATGTGTCTCCGGTAATAGTGAGGGACTCGATCTGCAACAAGATGAGAAAAGTATTCAGAGATCTTTGGGCTACGATCGCTGCGAGTTACAATTTATTCACCAGCCAACACCGGAAAAGTTACGCGAGAAGTTGTTAAAGGATGAAAAAAATTGGCAGATTTTATATTACGGCGGACATAGCAATAGCAATGCTGTCAAGGGATGGCTGCATATTAATCAAGCAGATTGCGATAATACTGTCACAATAGACTATTTAAAAGAGGGGTTGGAAAAATCAATTTTTCAAGGATTGGAGTTGCTAATTTTAAACTCTTGTTCTAGCCTCCAATTGGCAGCAGATTTAGTTGCTGGAGGCTTGCCTTTACCGTCAATGATTGTGATGCGTGCGCCGATACCCGATAAAATTGCTCACGATTTTGTTAAGTCTTTATTCGGATATTTAAGCGAAGACAATCCTTTGTTTTTAGCAGTACGAAAAGCTAAGGATGATTTGCAGAAGTGGGAATCTGAGTTCCCTGGCGCGAGCGCGATACCAGTGCTCTGTCAGCAGCCAACTTTTGAGGGGTTGACTTTACCGCAATTAGAGTGCGATCGCCCGGTTGTTGCTGTGGGAGATGTTTTGGGTGATACTGGGGGCTATCGCCCAAACAACGATATCTCTATTTTTATTTCTAATTTGATGCAGCGCCTGGGAATCGGTTTAGCTACTACCGCTAGCAGTTATATGTTAATGGGCCCGATACTTGCCCCAGTTGCTAATCAAATTGGCATGGAAAACCACCGTAAAAATAAACCTTTAATTGCTAAAACATTCTACAATTTAGCAAGTTTAATTAACCTAAATTATGCACAACCTTACTATAACTTAGCTATGTTGTGCGACGAATTGAATGACGATAGAGGTGCGTTAGAGGCAATGCAAAATGCTGTATTGCGAGGACTTCCTGATGCTTCTGCTCAAATATCTAAATTATTCATCCGCAAGGATAAACATCAAGCAGCTTTAAAGGCGATAAACCTTTGTTTAGAACACGCTAAACACGACGGAGTAAAAGCTGCTTGTATCAAAAATCGCGGCTGGATACGGTTCAAAGAAAAGCAATATGACGATGCCGAAATAGATTTTCAAACAGCAATTGGATTGAAAGATAATAGCCCTGAAGCTCAGTGTTATTTAGCACAGGTTCTGGAAACTAAAGGTAAACCACATGAAGCGTTATATCACTGGAAAAAAACGATTAAATATTCTAAATCTAGCGTACCAGAACAAGAGCAATGTATCCAAAGTGCCAAACAACATTTACGAATAAAAGGAAATATCAAGTGAAAATCAGGATTGCAGTTTTTATAGCTTTAAGCTCGATCGCAACTACCGCACTAGCAGCCAGTAACAGAATATCCAACGGACTGATTATCCATAGTAGCGGGGAAGTTGCGATCGAGCGCCAAGACGGCCGAATTGTTCGCCCTACCAGCGGTACGCCGATTTATCCGGGAGACAAATTGCGAACAGCACAAAACGCACAACTGACGATCCAATGTGCAGATTTGGGAATTAAGTCGATCGCACCGGGTGAAAATCAATTGAATAGCTGTTTGTTTACCAAAGAAGAGTCGAAATCTGATTGCAGCACCGACTTGATTAAATGTCCCGATCGCGGCGACGGTAAAATTGCTTGGAATAGCGCGCCAATTCCTTATATTATCAGTCCGAGGCGGACACAATTGCTCGACAGCAAGCCAATTTTGCGGTGGAATCCGGTTGCTGGTGCGACTAGCTATAAGTTGAGCCTCCGCGAAAATGGAGCGAAATTAAACTGGGAAATGACTGTTAGCGGCACTGAGGCTGTGTATCCGGGGGAACCAGCGCTGAAACCGGGTGTTAAGTACAGATTAATTGTCGAGGCGAATACGGGCGTTTCTTCAGAAAGTGCCGTGGGAGAAGGAGATATAGAGTTTGGGTTGCTGGATGAGAAGCAGGTTCAGGCCGTTAAGGATGCAGTTGGGGCGATCGACAAACAAGTACCTAACGAAAACGCCAAAAATTTAGCAATTTCTAGCGTCTATCTTAACACAAACTTGATTGCCGAAGCAAGAGAAATTTTAGAAAAGTTACAAGAAACAGGAGTGGAAACACCGCCCATTTATCGCACGTTGGGCGACCTGTATCTGGAAAAGCTACAACTGGTTCCCCAGGCTGAAGTCTACTATTCCAAGGTGATTAATACGGCGAAACCTGACGATATTGAGGAGTTGACAGTGGCTCGATACGGATTGGGACAAGTTCATTCAGCGATGAGAAATAATCTGGAAGCTATGAAATATTTGCGACTGGCAAAAGATGGATATACAACTTTGGGAGATTTGCCGATGGCGGAGAAAGTAGAGAAGCAATTGCGGGATTTGCAAAGAAGGGAAGAGAGGAAATAGTAACGCGCTGTGACGTGAATTCCGGCAGGGCTTGTGACGTGAATTCCGGCAGGGAATGAATTCCCTGCCTCAAAGCTTAAGTCCACTTTAGTGGACTTATATCAAAGTTTTTCTATAGTCCTTTTCAGTGGACTAATACCAAACTTTTTTCTACAGTCCTCTGAAGAGGACTTTCGCTATGAGCCAAGGAATTCATTCCCTGGCGGACTTTGGGACTGTCAGAGGGCGCTGGCGGACTTTCGCAATTATCAGAGTGTACGAGATATCATCTACTAAAAAAACAATGAAATCAACAAACAGAAAACCCCGCTTTTTCCTCACCTTTCTCTCATTTACCGCCTTAACAATGTGGGAAATAGGACTTTTCGCCCCATCCCAAACAGCCACAGCCCAAATCACCCCCGCAACCGACGGCACGAATACTCAAATTACTCCCAGCGGCAACCAATTTAACATCCAAGGCGGCCAACAATCCGGTGACGGTGCAAATCTATTTCACAGTTTCCAGCAATTTGGTTTAACTCAAGGACAAACTGCTAATTTTATATCAAATCCCAATATTCGCAATATTTTAGGGCGCGTTGTCGGCGGCGATGCTTCGCTGATTAACGGATTAATTCAAGTTACGGGCGGCAATTCCAACTTGTTTTTAATGAATCCGGCGGGAATTGTTTTCGGTACAAATGCCAGTTTGAACGTGCCTGCTGCTTTCACTGCTACTACTGCGACGGGCATCGGTTTTGGCAATAACTGGTTTAGTGTGGCTGGTACTAATAATTATGCTTTATTAGTCGGAAATCCTAATAGTTTTGCTTTCACAAATACACAGCCGGGAGGAATTGTCAATTTAGGCAATTTGGCAGTGGAACAAGGGCAAAATTTAAGTTTATTGGGCGGCACGGTTTTGAGTACGGGACAACTTTCTGCACCGGGAGGTAATATTATTATTGTGGCGGTTCCCGGCGAGAGTTTAGTCAGAATTAGTCAACCGGGAAATCTGTTGAGTTTGGAGATTCAGCCGCAATCTGTAGCGGGCAGTTTGCCTCAAAATTGGGTGTTGCCAATTGCATCTTTGCCACAGTTGTTGGCGGGTGGCGGGGGAAGTGCCACGGGGGTAACAGTCAACGCTGCAGGGCAAATAGAATTAACTGGTTCTGGTTTACAGGTAGAGAATGGAGATGTCACTGCTAAAGAAGTAACTGCGGAGACTGCAACGCTGTCAGCTAATCGCAATTTGACATTAGTTGAAAGTCAGTTACGTACAACTGGTGATTTGAATTTGCTGGCTGACAATACAGTGCGCGTGCGCGATAGTGTGGTAAATCCATTTGTGGCGAATGCTGGCGGAAATCTCTACATTCAGGGAAATCAAAGTATCGATTTTTTGGCGCTGAATCATCTTTCGCAAACGCCTTTTGTGAGCGGCGGAAATCTGACTTTAGTGAGTGATGGTATCATATCAACAGATGCTCACTTTCGCAGTGGCAGTAACACATCGATTGTTGATTTATCTGGTAAACCTGCGAATTTTATTAGTCTGTACGATCCAATTTTTACACAACCTGATGACTATACTTCAGGGGGTTACACGGGTGCATCTCTCAAGGTAGATACAACTTCGGGTACAGGAAATATTATTTTTAATGGAGATATCAATATTACGAGTGCCGATGCAACTTATGCTGGTGCTTCTCCGGGTACAGATGAATTTATTTTGGGTAATTCGCGATCGGTAATTTTGCGATCTGGTGGCAACATTCAAACAAGAAATATTGATACTTATAACAATACCTTCGGTAAGGGCATAGGTCCTCTAGTTATGCAAGCTAAAGGCAACATTATTTCTGGGAAATATACGGGCGCATCTATCAAAATAGATACGACTTTTGGTACGGGAAATATTATTTTTAATGGAGATATAGATATTACGAGTGCCGATGCAACTTATGCGGGTGCTACTACGGGTGATGAATTTATATTAGGCAGTTTCCGATCGGTAATTTTGCGATCGGGCGGCAACATTCAAACAGGAAATATTAGTGCTTATACGAGTACCCCGACGAACATAGGCCCTGTAATTATGCAAGCTACAGGCAACATTCAAACAGAAACGATTAGGACAGAGGGGATAAATGCTGATGGTGGTGATATATCTTTGACTGCTGGAGGCAACATCCTTGCAGGAAGACTTTCTACTTTTCTTAGTGTGGGCGGCAGTGGCAAGGGCGGTGATATTACTTTGAATGCAGGTGGCACTATTTCTACAGGTAGTCTAGCTTCTTTCGCACCCAGCGGAGCGGGTGACATTACTCTCAAAGCAAAAAACGATATCTCTATTAACTGTTCTAACGCCCCTGTTTGTATAGAAAGTTTTGCTGGGGGTTTTGGATTAACACCTACTGGGACGAGCGGTAATGTTACTATCATCAGCGAACAGGGTTCTATTATTTTCCAGCAGACTCCCCAAGCTATAGATACCAGTAATAACGCTTCTCTCGGCATTCCTGGCTCTGTAAATTTACAAGCAAGGGGGAATATTACTTTAGGTAGGATATCAGCATTAAGTTATGATAGTTCAAAATCTGATGGCGCAAATATCAATATTAAAAGTGTAAATGGTAATATCGAGCTTGGCGATATCAATAATTCTTCAGCCGGGGGCAATGGTGGATCAATTACTTTGAATGCCGATCGCAATATTACGACTGGCAATCTCAATGTAACGGCGAATCAAGAGGGCGGCCCGATCGCACTTACGAGCACTGCCGGTTCCATAAATACCGGAACGATCGATACTACGGGCGATCACGCTGCTGGAAATATTACCATTCAAGCCAGCACTGGCATCACAACACTGACAACAGGAAGTGCGATCGCCGGTACTTCTAGTAACGGCAACGGTAGCAATGTTACTTTATCTACTGCCAACGGTGACATTAATATAGGTAGCGTGTCAGTATCGGGAATACAGGGTGGAAATCTTAACCTTACTAATAGCAATGGAAATATCACTACAGGTCAGCTATTGACAAGTTATGACGGTTCATCTCCCGAGCTTAAAACTAACAGAGGCGGCAATGTTAATTTAAATGCTACAGGAAATATTACTACGAGCGACATCCGGGCGAGCGGCAATCAAGACGGCGGCTCAATCACGTTTAAAAGCGGCGGGGCGATCGACACTACTGCTGGAATCATAAATGCGATCGGCGGCAACAATGGCGGCAATATTTCCCTCGAAGCTGGAACCAACATCAGTACGGCAGGAATTGGTAGCGCCCTATTATTAAGCGGTTTCAACGCCAATAGCGGGAATCTTCGCATTCAAAGCGGCGGTAATATCGACACAACTGCCGGCCCAATTATTACCGCTGCGGCAAATGGTAAAGGCGGAGGTGTCACCATAATTGCTGGCGGAACTATTGCGACATCTGATATTAATTCCCGCACTTTCGCTCCCAGTATTACTGTGACTGGTGGCAATATTGATGTCCAGGCCAAGGACACTATTACTGCTAAGGGAAATATCGAAACCAACCACAATAATATTACTTTTAACGCTCCGGTAACATTAGCTGATAACCTGTCAGTCAAAATTTTAGAGACTGGCGATATTACTTTTCAGTCTACTGTTGACGGGCCTTACAATCTGACTGTTCAACCCGATGCGGGAAGTGTTGATTTTGGTGGTGCTGTTGGCAGTGTTGCTCCCCTCAACAGCGTCAATATTCAAGATGATATCCCCGAAAGTTCCGCTGCAATTAACATTATTACTACGAATAATATTACAGCCAAAAATATCATCTCACCCGCCGGAATTTCTTTGTTTAGTGAGAACGGAGAAATCACCACAGGTGATCTCGATGCGACTTCCCCTAACAATGGCGGTAATATCGCTTTGAGCGCTGGAACTAATATTGCTGCGGGCGATATCAATACCTCGTCTGCTGGTAATGGTGGCAGTATCTTGCTCGACGCTACCGGAAGTATTACTGTTGGTAAAATTGACTCTTCGGCGCAGGGGAATGCAGGGAATGTCACGGCTTATAACCGCAGTGCTGCGGGCGATATTACGGTGAGTCAAATTAACGCTCAAAGTGGTCTCGGCAAGGGTACGGGAGGCAATGTCGAGATTCAAATGGGAAGGTTTTTTCGATCGCTCAATTCCTTCACAGACAGAAACGGCATCAATGCTAGCATTTCTACGGCTGGAAGTCCTGGAGATAGCAGCGGCGGTACTATAATTATCCGCCACGGAGGCGCAGGATTAACGCCGTTTATTGTGGGTGATTCTGCCACAAATGGAACGGCGGGTGCAATTACTAGGGGAAATTCTAATCCTATTCAAACAATTTTGCGGGATAACTCCTATCTTTATACTCACAGACAGGATGTCGATCGCATTCAAATTATTTCCGTACCGCCGCCAATAGTTGCACCCACACCAGCAGCTACTCCAACGCCCACACCCACACCAGCAGCTACTCCAACGCCCACACCCACACCAGCAGCTACTCCAACGCCCGCAGCTACTCCATCGCCCGCACCCACAGCCGCAGCTACTCCATCGCCCGCACCCACAGTCGCAGCTACTCCAGCGCCTTCCCCAACACCGACTCCAGCGCCTGCAGGCACACCCTCCCCGCAACTCCCACCGCGTTTACCCGTCGCACCTTCCCCAACTCCCGAAAGCTTGATCGCACGTGCCCCAACACCGGAAAGCTTGATCGCACCTTTCCCAATTCTCCAAATATTTATCGCACCTGCCCCAATTCCCGAAAGTTTGATCGCACCTTCGGCAACACCCGATCCGATACCTGGTTTTCCCCTCAACATCCGACTACCTGAATTGCCCGATTCATTCGTACTGCCACCCCGCGCGCGCCCCACGCAGCCCTCAACTCCCACAACCCCAAACGCTGCTGCCCGCATAGCTTCGAGACCTACCCTTCCCTCTGTTTCCCAAATCACCTCCTCCCTCGCCTCTCAACCTGCGATCGCCCCCCAACCTTCAAACACCCCAAATCCCGCGCCCACAGCCCCTCTTGTCTCTCTAACCCAACCGTTAGCTCCAATTCAGCCAGCACCTGCAAGTGCGATCGTACCCGCGCCTGCAAGCTCGATCATACCTGCACCCGTCCCCGCACCCGCTGTCAGCCCAAGCCAAAATCCCCAACAAGATTTAGCTTTTTTAATTGGCGATTTATTGGGTGCTAAAACTTCTTTCGAGCTAAATCCTGAAACGGGAAATACCAGAGTTGGCTTTCAACTAGACAATAATCGACAAATATCGATCGACATACCGCCCGCTGAAACACCCAATCTTACCTTTATCCCAGCTTCAGAAAACCCTCCAGAAAACCCGTCGCAGCTTGGCGCTTCTTCCACGGAACAACCCGACGGATACATAGTCTTAAATCCCCCTCCCGCCGAGACGCCTCCTCCAGAACAACCTGCTGAAAACCCTACTAATTGGTTGGCAAATATTCCCCAAATCTCTCTGCCGCAAATAAAATCACCTCCCGTTAATCCAGTACCCGCACCAACACCAGCACCAGCACCAACTCCTGCCCCCGCACCAGCCCCAACTCCCGAACCAACTCCTGCCCCAACTCCCGAACCAACTCCCGAACCAACTCCCACTCCCCCTCCGATCGCAGAAAATCCCCCACCCGCAGATATCCCAAATATCTTTCCCTCACAAATTAGCAGGTCGCTCGTCGAACAAACTTTAGAACAAGGCAATGCTAACGATGCTATTGCTCTAATTGACCAGCTATTTGAACAAGACTACGAAAATTATTATGGGGAAAATTTCACGGATAAAAAAATCAACGTTCAATATCTGAGAGAAACTCTTAAAACAATTAAGGAGGAAACCGGGAAGCAAGCTGTAATTGTTTACGCTGTGGCAGGAATCAGAGACTTGTGGCTAATTTTAGTAGTTCCAGATGGCCCTCCGATTATCAAAAAAGTCGCCATTGCCACAATAATAGAATTAAAGGAAACTGTGAAATACTTGCAGGAATCTTTAGGGAATCCTTTCGATTCGCAAGATACAAGATATTTGCCAAGCGCCCAGGAACTTTACAAATGGTTAGTTGCACCGATTTCTCAAAATTTAGAATCATTAAATATCGACACTCTCATTTTTGCATTTGATGCCGGTTTGCGCCAATTGCCCATAGCAGCTTTGCACGATGGCAACCAATTTTTAATAGAAAAATACAGTTTAGGTTCAATTCCCAGCATCAGCTTGACTAACACCAATTATCAAAGTTTGCGGAATGCCCAAGTTTTAGCAATGGGTGCTTCAGAGTTTCCCTATAAAGATCCTTTGCCTGCGGTGCCGATCGAATTATCTGCGATCGCCGGGAGGAGAACAGAAACGCAAAATCAAGCAGCATTTCCCTTGTGGCAAGGTCGCTCTTTTCTCAATCAAGAATTCACCCTGCAAAACCTGAGGAAACAGCGCGAACAACAGGCATTTGGAATCGTTCACTTAGCTACTCACGCCAGTTTTCCTCAAGGCGAAAACGGACGCAAGGAAGCTGAGATTGATTTGTGGGACAGCTCTTTGGCGCTGGATGAATTTAGGTTGGCGAAGTGGTACGATCGCCGACAAGTAGAATTATTAGTGCTGAGTGCCTGCGAAACAGCGATCGGGGACAATACAGCAGAAATGGGATTTGCTGGACTGGCCGTCCGCAGCGGTGTCAAATCAGCTTTGGCAAGTTTGTGGAAAGTTAATGATATCGGCACTTTGGGGTTGATGACCGAGTTTTATGGCAATTTGCGATCGGAAAACATTAAAGCTGAAGCGCTCAGAAAAGCTCAACTGGCAATGATCCACAAACAAATTGTAGTAAAAGACGGTCAATTGCGGGGAACTCAAGGCGCGATCGACCTTACTCAATCGGCACAAGTAGCAAATTCAGATTTATCTCATCCGAAGTTTTGGGCCGGATTCACAATCATTGGCAGTCCTTGGTAATAGGCGATATCTGTAGGGAAACGGCACGGCGTCTTGTCCGGCGCGATATCTGTAAGGAAACGGCACAGCGCCGTGTCCGGCGCGGAGATTAACGACGACTACTATCTTTTTATGTCATAAATTTGCTATGAAGAGGACAACTCAACTCTAGGGCGTCGGTTCAGTATTAGGAGTTGACAAAAAAAGGAATTTATGAAATTAGCCAGTGCATGAGTTCGAGTCT
>NZ_JAUBRK010000149.1:0-2919 GCF_036701825.1 Microcoleus sp. MOSTC5
ACTCGAACTCATGCACTGGCTAATTTCATAAATTCCTTTTTTTGTCAACTCCTAATACTGAACCGACGCCCTAGAAGGGCAGCGCGCACCTACAAGCTACTAAATTGCAAGCGTTTGAGGGACTTCTATACCAGGCTCGGCACTCACCAAGACGCGGGCAGATTATGCAGTGCTTACCCGAAGATGGTAAAATCATTCAGATCGATCGCACTAGCTTGCACTCCGTTCAAAGCAGCCAACAGTTGACCATTTTGACCAATCCTGATGAAAGCTGTATTAGCGTTTTGGGTAATACTAAGTTGAGCAAAAGTTAGACCGCCCGCTAACACCAGCAAATCTTCACCATTTGTGAAATCAGTAATTATATCGCTGCCTTCACCTGCTGTTAAAACAAAGCGATCGCGCCCAATGTCGCCGCTGAGAATATCATTGCCCAAACCCCCAATCAGACAATCGTCGCCTTTACCGCCATAGAGAGTATCGTTGCCCTCCTCGCCGCATAGCTTGTCACTACCGCCGTTGCCAAACATCAAATCATTGCCAGCACCGCCACACAGGGAATCTGGCTCGCCGTTAAAGCCGATCGGCCTGTCTCCGAAAATAGTATCGTCCCCGTCGCCGCCGCAAATGCTATCACTGCCGCGATCGCCCAACAGCAGATCGTTGCCTGTACCCCCCACCACAACATCATTGCCCTTGCCCCCGTAAACCGTATCGTTGCCCTCTCCGCCGCTTAGAGTATCCGCAGCATCTCCCCCGTTCAAGAAGTCGTTGCCAGCACCGCCAAAGAGCAAATCGCGTCCAGTCGAGTCAGGGCTAGACGGGTCAAAACTGCCTCCAAACAAGCAGTCGTTACCCTGAGCCCCAACTAGAGTGTCATTTCCCTTGTCGCCCCAAATCAAGTCATCGTCTTTGCCGCCGATGGCCACATCATCGCCCTTACCCCCGAAAATGCGATCGTCGCCGCCGGCGCCGTTGAGGTAATCATTGCCAGCGCCGCCAAACAGCAAGTCTTTGTCTGCATTGGGGCCAAGGGGGATATTGCTGGGCAGTCCCCCGTAAATATTGTCGTTGCCTTTTTGGCCCAGCAGAATGTCGTCGCCGTTGAAACCCCTAATAACGTCGTTGAGATTGCTGCCGATGAGGAAGTCGTCGCCGTCAGTGCCATTGAAAGTGCGATCGACTGAATTCGGGCCCGGAATCGAACCGATCGCGGGTAGGGTAATCTGTTCGCAAATGCAATCAGTATCCCCGCCGCGAACGCTGTCAGAGTCAACAGGAGTTCCCGTCGGAGTCGGAGTTCCCGTTGGCGTTGGAGTTCCCGTTGGCGTTGGAGTTCCTGTTGGCGTTCCCGTTGGAGTCGGAGTTCCCGTGGGAGTCGGAGTCGGAGTTCCTGTTGGCGTTGGAGTTCCTGTTGGCGTTCCCGTTGGAGTTGGAGTTCCCGTTGGAGTTGGAGTCGGAGTCGGAGTTCCTGTGGGAGTCGGAGTCGGGGTTGGAGTTCCTGTGGGAGTCGGAGTTGGAGTTTCCGTGGGAGTCGGAGTTGGAGTTTCGGTGGGAGTTGGCGTCGGAGTTTCCGTGGGAGTCGGAGTCGGAGTTGGAGTTCCCGTGGGAGTCGGAGTTGGAGTCGGAGTTGGAGACGGAGTTGGAGTTTCGGTGGGAGTTGGCGTCGGAGTTTCCGTGGGAGTCGGAGTCGGAGTTGGAGTTCCCGTGGGAGTCGGAGTTGGAGTCGGAGTTGGAGCCGGAGTCGGAGTCGGAGTCGGAGTTCCCGTCGGAGTCGGGGTTTCTGTGGGAGTCGGAGTTCCCGTGGGAGTTGGTGTCGGAGTTTCTGTAGGAGTTGGTGTCGGAGTTTCTGTGGGAGTCGGAGTTCCTGTGGGAGTTGGTGTCGAAGTTTCTGTGGGAGTCGGAGTTTCCGTCGGAGTCGGAGTTCCCGTGGGAGTTGGTGTCGGAGTTTCCGTGGGAGTCGGAGTTGGAGTTCCCGTGGGAGTTGGTGTCGGAGTTTCTGTGGGAGTCGGAGTTCCCGTGGGAGTTGGTGTCGGAGTTTCTGTGGGAGTCGGAGTTCCCGTGGGAGTCGGAGTCGGAATTTCTGTCGGAGTCGGAGTCGGAGTTTCTGTGGGAGTCGGAGTTCCCGTGGGAGTTGGTGTCGGAGTTCCCGTGGGAGTCGGAGTCGGAGTTTCCGTGGGAGTCGGAGTCGGAGTTTCCGTGGGAGTCGGAGTCGGAGTTCCCGTGGGAGTCGGAGTCGGAGTTCCCGTGGGAGTCGGAGTCGGAGTTTCTGTGGGAGTTGGAGGGGTATTTACAAGAATGCTTGCCGTGACGATCGCAGAATCAGCTTTCCCGTCATTAGCTTTGTAGGTAAAAGAGTCTGTCCCTGCAAAACCAGCATTCGGAGTATAAGTGAAAGAACCCTTAGCGTTGAGGGCGATCGACCCTGTAGCCGGATTTGTCACCAGAATCGCAGTCAGCGGGTCGTTTTCCGGGTCTGTATCGTTGATTAAGACTCCCAAACCCGTCACGTTGAGGGGACTGTTAAAAGCAGTTGTATAGGTGTCAGAATTGGCTACAGGCGGGTTATTGTTGACGTTTACAGTTACGGTAGCGGGTGCAGAGCTAACTATTCCGTCGCTGACTGTGTAGGTAAATGTGTCTGTTCCAGAAAAGCCCGCGTTAGGAGTATAAGTGAAAGAACCGTCTTTGTTGAGGGCGATCGACCCTTTCGTCGGATTTGCGGCCAGCGCAGCAGTCAGCGTGTCAAAGTCGGCGTCGTTCGCTAAAACTCCCGGCACGGCAATGCTGAGGGCTTTTCCCGCACTGGTACTGTAGGTGTCTGGTTGTGCTGTTGGCAGACTGTTAGTAACGTTGATATTCACCGTACCCGGGACAGTTGCAGCGCGGTCGCTAACGCTGTAGGTGAAAGTGTCATTC